>JBJFAC010000159.1:0-3807 GCA_051887715.1 Candidatus Neoclostridium sp. | reverse complement strand
GGCGTTAACGGATATATATACGCCGGGAACAACCAGGTAATGAGCGCGGAAAACTTTGCCACGATAGAAAGCACGGTAAAGCTATCGCCGTTTACGAACTACAGGATAAAAACCGGGTGTCTGCCTGCAGACTGAAAAAGGGCGATAAAGTCTTGCTTTTTAATTGGGCTTATGCTATAATTAACTTGGCAAAGGGCGCTATGCAAAAAGCCGGGGCACGTGAAAAATCGGGCGGAGCAAATTCAAAGGAGAGGAATATATGGATAAAAACGTAATGGAATTCGGCGCGGTAGCGGACGGAGTAACGCTAAACACCGTTGCGATTCAAAAAGCAATCGACGGATGCGCGTCGTCGGGCGGCGGCAGAGTGACCGTTCCCGCGGGCGTTTACAAAACCGGAACGATATGGCTTAAGCAAAACGTAGAGCTTTATTTGTCTGCCGGGGCGGAGCTTCTGGCGTCGGACGATATGGACGATTACAATCCGCTTGACGCGTACGAGCAGAATTACGGCTGCGCCATGGAAAAGTGGGTGGGCAAGCACCTTATCATCGCGCACGAGATAGATAATTGCTCGATCGCGGGCTTTGGCAGAATTAACGGAAATTGCCGCGCGTTTGTGAACGAGCGCAATTCGCCCGAGGGCAACGATTACCTGTGGTGTCACGGGATAAGCGAGTTGAAGGACGAGGAAAAGCAGCGCCCCGGTCAGTTGGTTTGCTTTATAGAGTGCACAAACGTGAGCGTTTATGACGTTACGATAGTGGATTCGCCGTGCTGGTCGTGCTTCGTGCTGGGCTGTGAGAACGTTCGGATACGCGGCATTAAGGTGTTCAATCCGATATGGATGCTCAACTCCGACGGCATAGATATAGACGCAAGCCGTAACGTAACGGTTTCCGACTGTATAATCAATACCGGAGACGACGCTATTACTCTGCGCGCCTGCGAGCATAGAATAAAAAATAAAAATATGCATTGCGAATACGTCACGATCGCTAATTGCGTTCTCTCCACGGGAATATGCGCTTTCCGAGTCGGAGTAGGGTACGGCTCTATCCGTCACGTGCGCGTCTCTAACGTTGTAATAAGTCAATGTATGGACGTAATTCAGTTTTGCACCTCGTTTAATTCCGTCGGACGTGCGGATATCGACGACGTCAATCTGTCCGGCGTTTCCGCTTGCAATACCGACAGATTTCTGGATCTGTGCGCAAGCAACGGCGCAGTGGTTAAAAACGTAACGCTGGAAAATATCCGCTCGACCGCCACCGCTATGAATAAAATAAGATGCGACGAAGGCTCTGTGGACTGTATAAGCGTCCGCAACGTCGAGCTCTCGTTCTCCGATAAGGCGAAAAAGCTTTCCGCCGCCGGTCTCGAATGCCGTGGCGACGCTATGATACTCGTAAAAGGCGCAAGCAACGTTACTTTTGACGGCGTGCGTATAACAGGCGCTCTCGACGGCGTTGAAACCAAGCTTAAATCCGATAATTGCCCAAACCTTGTAATTAAAGACTGCAATTTTTGATAATCTTGCCGCTAACGGGAGATAAAAAAGCAGGTTATTAAGATTGAAAAAAGTCTTTAGTCGTTATATGCGAAAAATTTGAAAAATAAAAAACGCTCGTTGTTAAAAACGCAGCGTTTTTTACGTTTTCGAGGGGTTTTATCGTAGTGTTTTTGTGTGATTCCGTAGTGATTTTCGGGAATTTTCGGGAGGGGGAAGGGCGGTATTTTCGGGGGTTTTCGTAAGGAGGTTTTGCCGGTTACGGGAGAGGGGAAAGGGCGGATTCGGCGGCGGGAGAGGCTTGTCGGGAAAAATTAACATTTTCAGGGTAAAAAAACGTAATTTTGCCGAAAAAGCGGTCAAATATGTTAAAAACTAACCTGAAAATTAAATAATAGGCAGTAATTCTATTGCTAATTTTGCGGAAAAATGATATAATTTGTCCGTAATCTCACGACGCGTATGGACGGACGGGCTTGCCGCCGTGAAAGGAAGTGAAAAAATGTTGGATAATTACACTGCAATAGTGATACTTTCGTGCCTTACGATATTTATACTCGGAATACTCGTATACGAAAACGCTCGCTTTGACAAGGCTACAAAGCGCAAATTTTACGTAACGTACGTATTATTACTTATCGCCACTCTTTCCGAATGGGCAGGCATAGCCTTAAACGGAGCGCCGGCTTGGACGATATGGCTTCATCGCGTGGTAAAGTGCATAGATTACGTCGTCACGCCGGTGGCGGGAGTGTGCTTTGCGTTGCAGGTTCTGGAAAAGAAGGAGCAGAAAAAGCACGTATGGATCGCCGTGATCCTTGCCGCAAACGCGTTGCTGCAAATAATTTCGTTATTCACCGGCTGGACGTTCTACGTCGACGCAAACAACGAGTATCGTCACGGACCGTTATACATAGTGTACACGGTCATTTATTGCATATCGATATTGGATATATTGATATCGTTTTTGGTTTACAGTAAAAAGTTCAGAAGGCAGAACAGACCGTCGTTGTATGCGATAATCGTTCTGGCGTGCATCGGTATCGCCTTTCAGGAGCTGGGCGGCGGGAATATTCGCACGGCGTGCCTGTCGCTGGCGTTTTGCTCGGCGCTGCTGTTCATTCACTACAACGAATTTACGCAGCAGAAAAACGACGACAAACTGAATTACCAGAAAAAGCTGGCGGAAACCGACGTGCTTACCGGCATGCGGAGCAGATATTCTTACGTAAGGACGCTGGACGAATACCGTAAGGAGCCTATGCCGCACGACCTGGTCGTGTATTCCGTCGACATCAACGGGCTGAAATCCGTCAACGACAACAGCGGTCACGCCTCGGGCGACCGATTGATACTCGACGCCGCCGAATGTATTTCGGAAACGTTCGGACAGTACGGTAAATGCTTCCGCATCGGAGGAGACGAATTTATCGCGATCGTCAACGCCGAGAAGAGCAAAACGTCGGAATTGCGCCGTACGCTTTGCGAAGCGGCTGAAAAAAGAGACGGGCTCAGCCTTTCGTCGGGCTATGCCGCCGCCGTCGAATACCCCGGTTATTCAATAGAAGAGCTGATAAACGTGGCGGATAAGATGATGTACGCGGACAAAGAGAATTACTATCGCGACAAAAAAGACGAGCAAAGAACCGTGTAACGATCACGCAGAAACCGTAAACGAATAAACGACGTCATTTCGAGGTGTATTATGAACGATATCAAAAGCGCGCAAACCGGTCAACAGCAGGCTGTAAAGCAATTTCTTCGCGACTATCTGGACAAAACGAAGGATAAGCGGACGCTTAACGGCATTATGCGGTACGTCGGGGAATACTACGACGCGGACCGAGCCTATATTTTCGAGGCGCAGACCGACCGCAAGGCGTTTGACAATACTTTTGAGTGGTGTCGCGAGGGAGTAAAATCGGAGATCGACAATCTTCAGAATATTCCCGTAGACGGAATGGAGTGCTGGTTCGAGGCGTTCCGTGATCGGGGCGAGTTCTATATAACCTCGCTGTCGGACGACTATCATCCCGGCACGAAAACGTACGAAATTCTGCAGCCGCAGGGAATAGAAAGCCTTATGGCGGCACCCATTACGGTGGGCGGAGAAGTAGTCGGCTTTCTCGGCGTGGACAATCCGCGCAGGAATACGGAAGATTTATTGCTGTTGTCCGTTGCGGCGTCCACCTGCTACAGCGAGATAGCAACCGAAAGAATGGTCAGCGAACGGCTTGCGGAGACCAACAAGGCGCTTACCGATCGCACGCAGGTTATTCAGTCGTTGGGCGGGATAT
>JBJFAC010000158.1:0-3834 GCA_051887715.1 Candidatus Neoclostridium sp. | reverse complement strand
GCTTCGTAATCTCTGCGGACAGTCGCACTCTTACGATAATAATTAAATACGATCGCTTATGAAAATCGGAGCGCTTTAATATGCCGCTCCGATCGTTTTCTTATTTGCGCCGCGTTTCATCGCTCCGCGGAAAAATCAGCCGACGATCAAAAACATTCGGCTATATGGTCGAGTATGGTTTCGATCTGCGTCTGCCCGTCGGTTTCCACGGTCAAGCAATAGACGTAATCGCCTTTTGAAAAGTATACGTACGTATTACCGCTGACCTTTTCCGCGCTTACGCCGAAAACGATGCCTCCCGCCTCGTAATAATCGGTCAACGTTTCGTAATAACTCAGCTCGTCGAAAGCTATATCGCTTACCTTAACGTTAAGCCGCGCGGCGACGGCGTCCGACCGGGCGTATTCGACGTAATATACGACCACGTCGCCTTCTTCGTGATTTTCCACACGCTGCGTCAAAGCATACTCTTTATACTCGGTAACCGTCTCGGCCTCAACGAACGGCAAAAAATCTTTCTGCTCGTACAGCTTGGAAATCTCCGTTAATTGAGCGCGGCTTATTGTGCCGTTAACGGACGCCGGCGACGGAGCGGTTGAGTTTATAAGCTGCATAAGCGCCAAAACGACTATCGCGACGGCGATAATGCCCGTCAAAAGGACGATAAATTGCACGTTCTTTTTTGGGTTTTGCGCTCTTTCGCCGCCTGCACCTGCCGCCGCCACGCGCACGGGTGAAGTAGCCGCCACGCGTTCGGGCGACTTTTTCATATACTCTTTGGCTTTAAGCATTACGTTTTCGGACGGCTTCTCGTTCTGTTCGACGTATTCCGTGAACAGCCGATCGAGCTTTTCGTCTTTTCTGTCTTTGTTTTGCATAACGCACCTCTACCTTTATATAACAATAGAACGCCTTATTTCGTCCACGAATCTCCAGCGATTTTTCGCATATATTCCTCTGCGCGGATAATCTCTTTTGAAACGTAGGACTTTGACTTGCCTATCGCCGTGGCAATTTCACGCACGGTCATATCGAGAAAGTACTTCATATACACCATCTGCTTTACTATGGGCGGAGCAAGCGAATTCATGATCTTCTCCGCCAGAATCTGCGTCGTGGAGCGTTCTTCCAGGTCTTGTCCGTCGGAAACGTTGGCAAACTCGTCGATATCCCTTCCGCGCGCGTTCTTTTCTTTTTTCAAAACGTTCAACGCGGTATTGCGCACGATGCGACACACCCACGCGCAGGCATTCGTGCCTTTTTTATACCCGTTAATATTCTTAACGATTTTTAAAAAGCTCTCCTGCACGACGTCCTCGGCTAAACAGCGATCGCAAACGACGCCTTTCGCCACAAAAAGCATGGTTTTGCCCATATAGCGGTATAACAAATCGACGCCGACGTCGTTGCCGTCGGCAATCAAGCCAAGCGCGTATTCGGTTTTTTCGTATGCGACGCCGTCCATAAATCTCCCAAAAGCGTGTGTTTGAATTATTATACCCGAATACGGCGTTTTTGTAAAGTAAAATCGCCTGCCCGGCTTCCGCAAACGGAAAACTGAAAGTTTTTTTGTTATTTTCGTGGACAAATCTGTAATTTCGTTTGTTTTTTACGTATAACGGGCATAACAAAGGAGAGCTAATTATGAAAAAGAAATCTACGCTTTACGTTATCATCCTCATCACCTGGACGTGTTGTACTCTGTTTTTATTTTATTCCCTGTCGCGGCTGATCGTGGCTCTTAGCGGCTACGGACAAACCGAAAAGATTATTATCAGCATTCTTTTAAGCGTGAACACGGCAGGACTTGCCGTGCTATGGCTGGGCAGCATTAAAGATCTGACCTTTTCGATCGCCTACGCGGTAACGCGCAAAAAAACAGAGAAAAAATATCGGGAAGTCGAAAACTATGCCTTTATTCCCAATCCTGCGCCGCACGTATTGCTTTTGTACTGCACCTGCAACGACTTCAACGCCAAGGCGCTTTCCGCCTGCAGAAAGCAAAAATATCCCAACTTCAGGACGATAATTCTCGACGACAGCAGCGATCCGGAATATCGCAAAGAGATAAACAAATACAGATGCCGGCACGGGAACGTGGAAGTCGTGCGCCGAGCCGATAAAACGGGCTATAAGGCGGGAAACCTGAACAACTATCTGTTCGGGCGCACCGACTACGATTATTTCGTGGTTCTGGACAGCGACGAAATAATACCCCCTGATTATATTGAAAAAACGCTTAAATATTTCAACTATAACCCGAAGTGCGGCGCGGTGCAGGCTAAACACGAGGCGAAAAAAGGCGAAAACGTTTTTCAGCGCCTTATGGGACTTTGCGTAAGAAGCAACGGGACAACCGTTCAGGTGATCAAAAACTTCTACGGCGCAAACGCGCTGATCGGGCACGGAATGACGATAAGCCGCGCCTGCTACGAGGCTACGGGCGGCTTCCCGTTGGTCGTGGCGGAAGACATTTCTTTCTCGGTCGATATAAAGAACGCGGGATTCGATATCGTTTACGCGCCCGATATCCTGTGCTACGAGGAGTTCCCCGTAAACTACCTGTCTCTTAAAAAACGGCAATGCAAGTGGACTCAGGGCAATCTCGAATATATGAGAAAATACGACCGACAAATAAACGACTCCAAAATGAGCTGGTTCGAGAAAACGGATATAAAACTCTCACATTACAGTCTGCCCGTAGTGCCCGTTTTGAGCCTTCTGCCGATATTGTGTACGATCGCCCTCGGCTTTCTCGGCTATCCGGTTATCGGTTATTCGCTGTTCGTCTACGGCTTAATGATTCTGTTCCTCTGCTCGCCGATGATTCCCGATTTGTTCGTATACCGAAAAGACAAAAAAGTTCTTTTACTTCTGCCGTACTTTATCGTCAACGTGGCTACCTATGCGTCGTTTGCTCCGATGATGCTCAAAACCGTATTTATGGGACTGCTTGGAAAAAAAGCCGTGTTTCTTGTTACGCCCAAGCGGTCGGAAAAATTTTCACTGAAAGACGCTTTCAGATATTCGTGGGACTCTCTTTTGTTCGCCGCAATACTGGGCGCGCTCTCCGTCCTCTCCTGCGGCAGTATTCTGCCGGTGATTTTTATCGTGACCGGCTGCGCTCTCGCCCCTTTTATGGTCCTTCTTTCTAATTTTACCCTCTCCGATAAAACATCGTTACGCCCTTCTTCCGTCCGCCTGCCGAAGGAATCGTACTCCGGAAACACCTCCGTTTGAAACCGTTTAAAATTACACCATTAGTTCAAATAAAATTTTTTCAATCTGCCGCTTCGGCGGTGCATACGATGTGTGCGCAAAAGGCTCGGTTTCCGGGTCTTTTTTGTTTTATGCGACGGAGCGTCGCCTCCGTTTAATCGTCTTAGGCCGAATGCGTGCGCCGTTTCGCTTGATCGGACAGAAGCGGCGCGATGCGTTAAACGGCTGGTGAAAAGCAGAAAAAGCCGCAAGGTGTTTTTTTTGCTCGCGACTTTTTCTCCTCCTTTACTTTTAATACTGCGTTTTTGCGGTTGTTTTACGGCGGTTGCCGGGGCAAATTGCATGCCGTGCTTTCTAAACGGTTCACCGGCGATCGACGGCGGTCGGTTTTAAGCGCACGCGTTTTGCGGCGCGTCTGTTCGGCGCGCGTCTGTCAATCGGCCGGTTTGCGGTTTAAAAGCAACCGGCGGTTTTCGGCGACGGTCGCCCGACGAAGGCGGTTAGGTCCGATCCGTCGGGCGCCGCCTTTACGGTGGCGTCAATTATTCGGTAAAAATCGACGGCAAGGTTATTGCGGTAAAACGCCTGCCGGGAAGGAGCGCGACACGCCCTTTA
>JBJFAC010000157.1:0-3853 GCA_051887715.1 Candidatus Neoclostridium sp. | reverse complement strand
AGGCGAGGTTTCTCCCGCGGACATATTAAAGCCGTACCTTGCGCGCGGCGAGCTGCAAACCGTGGGCGCGACCACCACCGAGGAATACCGCAAATTCATCGAAAAGGATAAAGCGCTCGAACGTCGTTTCCAGCCGATAATAGTCGCTCCTCCGTCGATCGACGACACGATAGAGATACTGAAAGGGCTTAAGGAGAATTACGAGGCGTTCCACAAAGTCAAGATCAGCGACGACGCCATAGTAGCGGCGGCAAAGCTGTCCGACAGATATATAACCGACAGATTTTTGCCCGATAAAGCCATCGACCTGATCGACGAGGCAATGAGCCGCGTGAAGGTCTGCTCCACCACGGTTCCCGAAAGCTTCAAGCGTCAGCAGGAAGAACTGGAAAACATCAAGGCTTGCCTTAGCGAAGCGGTAAAGGCGCAGGACTTCGACAAAGCCGGTCAACTGAAACGTCAGCGCGACGAACTGACCGCGCGTATGTCCGACGAAAAGATAAACTGGGCAAAGGCAAACGAACAGCAGGTGCGCACGATCACTGCCGACGATATTGCGGAAATAGTGTCCAAATGGACGAAAATTCCCGTTAAAAAGCTTAACGAAACGGAATCGGACAGACTGCTTCGCCTGGAAGAAATTCTGCATAAACGAGTTATCGGTCAGGACGACGCCATAAAGAGCGTTTCCCGCGCCATCAGAAGAGCGAGAGCCGGACTTAAGGATCCTTCCCGTCCGATAGGCTCGTTCCTTTTCCTGGGCCCCACGGGCGTGGGCAAAACCGAGCTGACCAAAGCGCTCAGCGAGGCTATGTTCGACGACGAGAATGCGATAATAAGACTGGATATGTCCGAATATATGGAATCGCATTCGGTTTCCAAGCTCATCGGCGCTCCTCCCGGATACGTGGGCTTTGACGACGGCGGACAGCTCACCGAGCAGGTGCGCAGAAAACCCTATTCGGTCGTACTGTTCGACGAAATCGAGAAGGCTCACCCCGACGTTTACAACGTTATGCTGCAAATACTCGACGACGGCAGACTTACCGACGGTCAGGGCAGAACGGTGGACTTCAAAAACACCATAATTATTATGACGAGTAACGTCGGCGTTGCGGAGCTTAAAAACAACCGTCAGGCGCTCGGCTTCGGCGACAGCAATCCCGCCGAGATCAATAAATCCACCGACGAGGTGCTGGGTGCGGCTCTTAAACGGCATTTCAAGCCCGAATTCCTCAACAGAATAGACGTCGTTTGCTTTTTCCATTCGCTCACTACCGACGAAATCAAGCAGATTGCATGTATTCTCATCAGGAAATTCGAGAAAACGCTGTCCGAGCGTAATATTTCGCTGGAAGTTACCGAAGCCGCTATGGATTATATCGTAAAGCAAGGCTACGACGTGGAGTACGGCGCTCGTCCTTTAAGAAGAGTGATCGAGCAAAAAATCGAGGATAACGTAGCCGAAGGAATAATCGATCGCAGTATCGAAGATAACGGTAAGGTGGTCGTGGACTTCGACGGCGAGGGCATCACGGTTAACGGAAAGCGCGGAGTGTAACGCGCGTCAGCGCCTTTCGCTTTAATAGCGGACGGCAATAAAAAAGACAATTCTTTTATAATATTTCTCCTTGCATGAAGGACGGACGAACCAATCGCTCCGCCCTTCGCTTTTTATAAAAACCTATTGACAATTCCGTTTTATATGCTATAATAAAAACGTAGAGAGATTAAATAAACTATTGGGGGGGGTGAAAGCAAAGAGTATAGTATTCGTTAGTAGGATAATAACCGTCGTATAAGATAAGAAAAATTCGCGAAAAAAGGAGAAAATCTATGAAAACGATGAAAAAAAATTGGTTTATTGTTGTTTGTGTATTTTTGGTCTGCTTTCCGTTTTTATTATGTTTGGGAATACGGCTGTTTCCGTTAAAGCAGAAGATATTAACAATGTCGAAATGGAAGAAGAGTTTGTTGAAAACGAGCAACAAAATTATATGGCGCGAGCCGTTTCAAATGTAGTAAGTACTGCAGGCAGAATAACATGGCGGTATAATGATGAAACATCTAGTGAGGTAAAACCTCTTCGCACGGTAAAAGTTGAAATTTGTAAAAAGAGCGGATCAAATTATTCCATACTAGGGACTGTTTACACAAATGCTGATGGGTATTATAGTTTAAGTTCGCACCAAACAGCTTCCTCTGATAGTATTGTTATAAGAATTTACCCCGAGAGTGTATTTTGCAAGGTGTATTCATACTCGGGTTCATCTCCGACAGCATATATGCGCGAAGTATCGGCTGGCACTGTAAGTGGAAATAAGAAAACGATAAATTATAGCGCGGTTATATGTAGATTAGATATTTCTGAAAATGAAAACGAGATGGAGTGCACAATTAATGAAGATAAGGAGCGAGTTTATTTTGATAATTCGCTTATGGTTCAGCAACTAATTAACTTTTCAGGTAGATATGTCAAGGAAATGCATGGACAAAATTTACCAAAAATAACAATATATTTTCATCACAATCAGAGAAGCGGGGAAGTGACTAATTTTTATAGACGAAGTAATGGAACTCGGACAATATATTTGCAGTTTAATCAATGTAGTTGGTTTTTCCGTGGTGGAGATACAGTTGGACACGAATATGGTCATTATGTTTCCGATTTGTTAAATTTAACAGCCTTACCAGGTGGGGATCATACTGCGAACTGTTATGATTATAATATAAATAAAGGGACACCGATAACAAAAAGTCATGCTTTGCAATTGGCTTATAGTGAAGGCGTTGCAACGTATTTCTCAAAGGCAGCACAATATAACTATAAAGAGGAGGCTTTGGGGTGGAATTACACTTTTGCAGAATATAACCAAGGTGAGAATATTGATGTTGGCTTGGATACATATGGTGAGATGGGTGAATATACTACTACTCGTGTCATCAGTGCGCTTTGTGATTTTGAAGAAAAACTTATAGGTTTTGGGCTGAAAGATAAAAAAACTCTTGAGTTATTAAAGGAATTTGCACTAAGTAGTTATGGAAATATAAATGAAAAAAGGACGCTTTCTCAATTTGTAAAGTTTTTATATGGAAAAAATTATTTAGATAAAGAAGTACTTGCTCATATTTTAACAAATTGTGAAGCTGCTCCGTTAATTAAAAATGTAACAAGAAACGGTATCACATTAACTGTTGAATTTATAGCAAATGGCGGAAGTCAATATGTAGCTAATAACGCGTTTGATTTGGTAATATATAATGGCTTTGGAGAGGTGGTAAGAACAGTTAATAATATTTCAGTTAATATAAAGGGAACTGATTCTGCTGAAAATAATGAGCCTGGTGAAAACTTGTATAATGTTTATGATTGCATATATAATTTGTCTAATATGGAATTAACTGGAAGAACGTTTTCAATTTCAATAATCGGGCGCCAAACAGAATTAGGAATTGAAAGTGGTGGTTATTATTCTCGATTATTCATGGTTGAAAAAAATCCTGTTGGGGACTTTTTTGATGTTGGTATAGATGTTGGCGATGAGAAATATTGCGAATTTGTTGATCAATTCGGACGATATGAAAAGAAAGAATACTTTATTTACTTTTCTATTAGCGGTAAATACACGATACAGACTTTGGGAGTATTTGCAACGCGTCTGAAATTAAGCGACTCTTCTGGAACGGTGCTTGTAGAGGCAAATGAGAATGGTTTTTTCAGAAATTCTTTATTTAGCATAGAAGTTAATAATAATCGAAGTTATAAGCTAACAGTAGAGAATAGATATAATTACCAAGGAATGTGTGTAAATGAATATTTTCAAGCACTTAATAATATAAAGGTTGTTATTAC
>JBJFAC010000156.1:0-3853 GCA_051887715.1 Candidatus Neoclostridium sp. | reverse complement strand
GGCAGACATGACAACGCGCATTACTGCAAGGACTTCTTCGATCGCGGTATTTTCCGCACGCACGACTACGATTGCGATACGTCCTACACCTATCCCTTCTTCTATATGCTGCCGGCAGGAAGCAACGTCTATGACTTCAAATACCAGATGCCCGTCGAAGAATGCGGCAATATGCTGATTATGCAGGCGGCAACCTTGCTTGCAGGCGGCGATATCAAGCTGGCTCGCGATAACTTCGATCTGATGTCCACCTGGGTGGAATACCTTATTAAATACGGCTTGGTGCCCGGAGATCAGTTGTGCACCGACGACTTTGCCGGTCACCTCGATAAGAATATCAATCTGTCCGTCAAGGCTATCGTGGGTATCGAAGCGTACGCGATCGTCGCCGATAAGCTCGGTTATGCCGAAATTGCCGAAAAAATGCACGAAAAAGCCAAGGAATACGCGATTGAATGGAAGAAAATGTGCTGTGCGAAGGGCAAAAATACGCCGCTCGTTTTCGACGGCGATCCCGACCAGACATTCAGCCTGAAATACAACATGGCGTTCGACGTTATGTTCGGCAGCGGTTTGTTCGACAGCGAAACGCGCGAAAAAGAAGTGGATACCTATATTGAAAAGAGCAACCGTTACGGCGTTCCGCTGGACAACAGAAGCACCTACACCAAGTCCGACTGGATTTTGTGGACCACGGTTCTCACCGACGACGTTGAAAAGCGTAAGGCGCTCATCGCTCCCGTCGCCACTTTCCTGCGCGAGACGACAACCCGCTATCCCTTTACCGACTGGTATTATACGGACAGCGGCGTTATTAAAGGTCAGATCGACCGCCACGGCAAGCATTCCGGCTTTAAGAACAGAACAGTTCAGGGCGGATTGTTCATCACCTTGCTTGCAGACAGCGGTAAATTAAAGCTTAAAAAATAAATTATAAGTATATTTTCTGCGAGAAAATCGGTTTGGCAGTTGTGCCCGACCGATTTTTTATGCGGAGGAAAAGCAATTTAGTGCAGGGTAAATCACAAGTAACGAGCGGTGGACGAGCGTTTTAATAATACCTTAAGGACTTAGCGGTGCTCGCCTCTACGAATTTCTTCTTTTAGGGATTTAACCCTTTAGGACGAGCAATGCTCGCCCCTACGGAATTTGCTTTTAGGATGAATTTATTAGACGCAGGCTCCTTCCACCGCTAAAGCGGTCCCCCTCCCTCCCGGAGGGAGGCAAGATAGAAAGAACCACACGCGGAGGGAGCCAAGATAGAAAGAACCACACGCGGAGGGAGGCAAGATAGGGAGAACTACACGCGGAGGGAGGCTGAAAGACGGACGAGCGGTGCTCGCCCCTACATTATTTATTTTTGTGGAAAGTTGACAAAAGAGGACGAGAAATGCTCGCCCCTACGGTTAAGTTGATTATTAATGACGTGCGGTGGACGTGAAAAGAAAAAATCGTTGCGATTTTATACGGCAAAAAATCCGTCGCGAATTAGTTTCGCAACGGATTTTTGTTTTAGTTTTTGGCTAACGGCTTTTACGCCGTTTAGCGCTTAAATCGGTCTTTAGATCAGAAATGAGAAGGCGTTTCGCTGGAACCGGAAGCAAGGGGAGTTTCGCTTGCGGTTTCGACGGGATAAACGTCGTTATACTTTCTCATACCGGTGCCGGCAGGGATAAGCTTACCGATAATAACGTTTTCCTTAAGTCCGATAAGCGGATCGACCTTGTTCTTGATAGCCGCTTCGGTGAGCACTCTTGCCGTTTCCTGGAAAGACGCCGCCGAAAGGAAGCTGTCGGTTGCGAGCGCGGCTTTGGTTATGCCGAGCAACGTGAACTTACCCATTGCAGGTCTGCCGCCCTTCTGAATGGTTTCGAGGTTGGCTTCGTTGAACGCGTTGCTGTCCACCATTTCGCCGGGTAGGAGCAGCGTGTCGCCGCTGTTTTCGACGCGGACTTTTTTCAGCATCTTGTGAACGATGATTTCGATGTGTTTATCTGCAATATCAACGCCCTGGCCGCGGTAAACCGCCTGAACTTCCTTGACGATGTATTCCTGCACTTCCTTGTGTCCCTTGGTTTTGAGAATGTCGTGCGGATCGATAGGTCCTTCGGTGAGCGGATCGCCGGGGTTGACCACTGCGCCCGTATTGATATTGGCTTTGAGCTTTGCTCCGAACGGAATTGAATAGTTGACGTCCTTACCCTCGTTCGTGTGGACGGTGACGAATCTTCTGCCGTCCTTTTCGATAAGCTCGATTTTGCCGCCTTCGTGAGTGATGGTTGCAACGCCCTTTGGCTTTCTTGCCTCGAACAATTCTTCGACACGGGGAAGACCACGGGTAATATCGTCTGCCGCTGCGACACCGCCGGAGTGGAATGTACGCATGGTAAGCTGAGTACCGGGCTCGCCGATGGACTGCGCGGCGATAATGCCGACTGCTTCGCCCACACGGACGGGACTTCTTCCGGACATATCCTTACCGTAGCACTTGACGCAAACGCCGTGCTTGCATTTGCAGGTGAGAACCGAACGGATCTTGACGGGGAAGGGTTTCTTTTCGCCCTGAATTTCCAGCCACTGCATATACTTTGCGTCGATCTTCTTAGCCTGATCGAGCGTGATCATCTCGTTTTTGGGAGCGAGAACTTCACCGGTATCGGGATCGCAAATGTCGATTGCGGCGTATCTGCCCTCGAGACGGTCCTTGAGTTTTTCAACGATGGAGTCGCCTTCGTAGATGGGCTCGACGTCGATACCCTGAATATTGCCGTTTTCACAGCAATCTTCCTCTCTTATGATGACGTCCTGAGAGACGTCCACCAAACGGCGGGTGAGGTAACCGGAGTTTGCCGTTTTAAGCGCCGTATCGGCAAGACCTTTACGACCGCCGTGAGAAGAAATAAAGTATTCGAGAACGGACAAGCCTTCACGGAAGGAAGATTTAACCGGGGTTTCCAGCGTTTTACCTTGCGGGTTGGTCATAAGTCCGCGCATACCGGACAGCTGAGCTATCTGCTTCATACTACCACGCGCACCGGACACCGCCATCATGTTGATGGGGTTGAACTCGTCCAGCGTTTTGGCAAGCGCCGCGGTGACGTCGTCGTTCGCCTTCTTCCATTGATCGACCACGAGACGGTATTTTTCGTCGTCGGACAATTCGCCCTCTTCGTACAGATTTTCTATCTTGATGACTTCTTTTTCCGCTCTTTCGAGAATTTCCTGCTTTTCGGGCGGAATGTGCATATCGAAGACGCTGGTGGTTATCGAACCGATGGTCGAATACTTGTAACCGAGCGCTTTGATATTGTCGAGCACGATAGAGGTTTCGGTTGCTCCCTTTGCTTTGAAAGTGGCGTCGACTATCTTTTTGAGCAGTCCTTTATCCACTCTCGAAGAAATTTCGGGATCGAATTTGTGCTCTTCGTCCGTTCTGTCAACAAAACCGAGATCCTGGGGCACGGCTTCGTTGAAAATCAGTTTGCCGACCGTGGTCTTGATTATTCTGGACTGCATTACGCCGTCAAATTCCTTGTAAACGCGGACGTTGATCGCCGACTGCAATTCGATTTCGTGATTGAAATACGCCATCTTTGCCTCGTCCACGTCGCAGAAGGTCATTCCCTCGCCTTTCGAGCCGGGCTTATCCATCGTGAGGTAAAACGAGCCGATGATCATATCCTGAGTAGGCGTACAAACAGGCTGACCGTCGGAAAGCTTCAAAATATTGTTGGAAGCAAGCATAAGCATTCTCGCTTCGGTTTGAGCCTCCACGGAAAGCGGTACGTGTACTGCCATCTGGTCGCCGTCGAAGTCTGCGTTGAACGCGCCGCAGGCAAGCGGATGCAGTTTG
>JBJFAC010000155.1:0-3858 GCA_051887715.1 Candidatus Neoclostridium sp. | reverse complement strand
CCCTGCAGGTAATCGGACTCATAGGCGTGGGCGTGATCGTGATTTTGCTGGTGTGCGTGCTGGTAATCCGTTTCGCCGCCAAGCGCAAGCGTATGCTGTCGGCTTCCGGCAGAGACAATAATCCGAGAATTTAAGCGAAGGCTTATTGTTATGATTTAAAAAATTATTCCGGCTTTACCGTTAACGCAAAAACGCCCGTATTTTCAATATTACGAGCGTTTTTTTATTGCGTAAGTTTTTGATTTTTACGCGTTTTCGCGCTTTTCGAGCACTTTTTTGAGATAAATTCCGGTGTAGCTGCCTGCGGTTTCCGCCACCTGTTCCGGCGTTCCCGAAGCGATCACCGAGCCGCCCTCGTCGCCGCCTTCCGGTCCGAGATCGACGATGTAATCCGCCGATTTTATGACGTCGAGATTGTGCTCTATTACGACGATCGTATTGCCGCCCGACGCGAGCCGCTGAAGTATCGAAATAAGCTTGTCCACGTCCGCCATGTGCAGTCCGGTCGTGGGCTCGTCCAAAATGTACAACGTTCTTCCCGTTGAACGCTTGCTGAGCTCCGACGCGAGCTTGACGCGTTGCGCCTCGCCGCCCGAAAGCGTGGTCGCCGGCTGACCGAGCTTTATATAGCCCAGTCCCACGTCCTGCAGCGTTTTGATCTTGTTGTAGATATTCGGGACGGGCTCGAAAAATTCGCACGCTTCGTCCACGGTCATGTCGAGAACGTCGGCGATGTTTTTGCCTTTATAGCGCACCTCCAGCGTTTCGCGGTTAAAGCGTTTGCCGCCGCACACCTCGCAGGGAACGTAGACGTCCGGCAGGAAATTCATCGATATGCAGATGATGCCGTCGCCCGAACAGTGCTCGCACCTGCCGCCCTTGACGTTGAATGAAAATCTGCCCGATTTATATCCGCGGGACTGCGCGTCGGGCGTTTTTGCAAACAGTTCGCGAATGAACGAGAATACGCCCGTATAGGTTGCCGGGTTACTCCTGGGAGAGCGCCCTATCGGGCTCTGGTCGATGTTTATTACCTTGTCGATATACTCCAGCCCTTCTACCGAATCGCATTTGCCCTCCGCAAGCCGCGTTTTCATTATCGGATTACTTAGCGCAGGATACAAAACCTGATTTACGAGGCTGGATTTGCCGCTGCCGGAAACGCCTGTCACCGCGGTGATTACTCCGAGCGGGAAAGCGACCGTTATGTTTTTGAGATTGTTTTCTCGCGCTCCTTTTACTACGACGAATTTATCGGTGACGGGGCGACGCGTTTCGGGCGTTTTAATTGTCAGCTCGCCGCGAAGATATTTGCCCGTCAGCGAATTCGGGTTGTCCATAACCTCGCGCACCGTTCCGGCTGCCACTATTTGTCCGCCGTGCACGCCCGCTCCGGGTCCTACATCGACGAGATAATCGGCTTTCATCATAGTGTCCACGTCGTGCTCCACCACTATCAGAGTGTTTCCGAGATCGCGCAGATTTTCAAGCGTTGCGATCAGCTTGTCGTTGTCACGCTGATGAAGCCCTATCGACGGCTCGTCGAGAATGTAAAGCACGCCCGTGAGCCCGGATCCTATCTGCGTGGCAAGCCTTATGCGTTGCGCCTCGCCGCCCGAAAGCCCCGCCGCGCCTCTCGACAGCGTGAGGTAACCCAAACCCACGTTGATCAGGAAGGTCAGGCGCACGTCTATTTCCTTCAGCAGTCTGGACGCGATGATCCTTTTGGTTTCGCTAAGTTCGAGCGAACGCAAAAATTCGCGAGCGGCGACGATGGACTTTTCGCAAAGTCGCGCGATGTTGATCCCGCCCACGGTGACTGCAAGCGCTTCTTTTTTCAGGCGGTCTCCGTTGCAGGTTTTGCACGGCGTTACCTTCATATATTTTTCAATTTCGATTTTTACGGATTCACTGCTTGCGTCTCTGTAACGGCGTTCGAGATTGTTGACAATGCCCTCGAAGCTTTTGGAAAAACTGCCCGAAAAACTGTCGGTTCTGTATTCCATATTGATTTTTTCGCCACCGTTGCCGTATAGTAACAGTTGTTTTACGTGCTCGGGCAGGTCTTTATAAGGCACGTCCAGCGAAAATCCGTAATGCTTTGAAAGCGCGCGCAGGTACATTTCGCTCATATTGCCCACGTCCAGATTCCAGCCGGAAACGGTGAGAGCGCCCTCGCGGAGAGTTTTGCTGCCGTCGCCGTAAATGAGCGCTGGATCGACGTTTTGCTTGTAGCCCAAGCCCAGACAGTCGGGACAAGCGCCGAACGGCGAGTTGAACGAGAACACGCGCGGTTCTATCTCGGGAACGGACGCTCCGCAATTCGGGCAGGCGTACTGAGTGGAAAACAGCTCCTCCTCGCCCGAAAAATCGGCTATCACGAGCCCGTCGCCTATTTTCAGCGCGGTTTCAAGGCTGTCGGTCAATCTGGTGTTGATGCCGTCTTTTAATACTATTCTGTCCACGACCACGCTTATATTGTGCTTGATTTGCTTGTCAAGCTGAAATTCTTCTTCCAGCCCGTGTATTTCGCCGTCGATCTTTATACGCGAATAGCCTGCTTTTCTGAAGCTTTCGATCTCTTTTTTGTATTCGCCCTTTCTGCCTCTCGCTACGGGCGCTTCTATTATGACCTTCGTGCCCTCACCGCGAGCCAGTATTTTGTCTATTATCTGATCGATGGACTGCTTTTCGACCGGAGTGCCGCATTCGGGGCAATGAACGTCGCCCACGCGCGCGTAGAGCAGTCTCAGATAGTCGTATATTTCGGTTACCGTTCCCACCGTCGAGCGGGGATTTCTTCCCGTGGTCTTCTGATCGATGGAAATTGCCGGGCTGAGTCCTTCAATGCTGTCCACGTCGGGCTTGCTGATCTGTCCCAGAAACTGCCGCGCGTACGACGACAACGATTCCATAAATCTGCGCTGTCCCTCGGCGAAAACGGTATCGAACGCAAGCGACGTCTTTCCGCTGCCCGATACGCCCGTGAACACCACGAGTTTGTCGCGCGGAATAGTGAGGTTTACGTTTTTGAGGTTGTTTTCTCTTGCTCCTTTTATCTTGATATAATCCATTTGTAGTCCTTTTCGCTTTTCGCGTTATTTTCGTATTTTCGCTATCTTGGTTTGCATTTTTTTGAGCTCGGCTATGCGGTCGCGCATTTTTATCGCCGTCTCGAAATCCAACTGACTGCTTGCCACGCGCATAAGCCCGGTCAGTTTTTCCACTTCTGCGGAAATATCCTCGTATTTTATCTTTTCGTTGGCTTTCGTGGTTATTTCTATCGTATTTTTTATGGGCTTTATTATCGTTTTAGGCGTTATTCCGTGCTCTTTATTGTACTCGGACTGAATTTTTCTTCTTCTTTCCGTTTCCTCTATCGCGCGCTTCATAGAGCCCGTAATAACGTCGCCGTACATAATTACGCGGCTTTCGGAATTTCGCGCCGCTCTGCCTATCGTCTGTATCAGCGACGTTTCGCTGCGCAAAAAGCCTTCTTTGTCGGCGTCCAGAATGGCAACCAGCTTCACCTCGGGGATATCCAGTCCTTCGCGCAATAGGTTTATGCCCACGACCACGTCGAATTCGCCCGATCTTAAATCGTTTATTATGGCAATGCGCTCCATCGTGTCTATGTCGGAATGCAGATAGCGCACTCTCACGCCGTTTTCGGTCATAAACGCCGTCAGGCTCTCCGCCATTTTTTTGGTAAGCGTGGTAACCAGCACTCTGCCGTCCGATTTTACCGTCCGACGTATTTCGTACAACAGATCGTCTATCTGCCCCTTGACCGGTCGGACCTCTACGGGCGGATCGATAATCCCCGTAGGGCGAATGAGCTGCTCCGCCCCCATGCCG
>JBJFAC010000154.1:0-3890 GCA_051887715.1 Candidatus Neoclostridium sp. | reverse complement strand
CCCAAACGACGGACGAGCAATGCTTGCCCCTACGGTATTGTTGGTGGAATACAACAATTGAACGGATATTGTTCAAAAACACGGACGACCGATGCTCGCCCCTACGGATAGTCCGAAGGTTTTTTGCTTGCCGTTGCGCCCAAACGACGGACGAGCAATGCTTGCCCCTACGGTATTGTTGGTGGAATACAACAATTGAACGGATATTGTTCAAAAACACGGACGAGCAATGCTCGCCCCTACTACTAATTTCCGTTTTTCTTTTTCCGTTGTCTCCCTCCGGGCTGTGTTTCTTTCTAATTGCCTCGGATTGGTTGTTTCTCTCTCTTGTCTTGGGTGGTTGCTTTTCTCATTGCCTCGGGATGGTTGCTTCTCTCATTAGCTTTGGGCTGGTTGCTTCTCTCATTAGCCTCCCTCCGGGAGGGAGGGGGACCGCGATAGCGGTGGAAGGAGCAAGCGACTAATAAATATTTTTAAACTATCCGTAGGAGCGGTGCCCTCTCCTACGTTTAGTTTAAAAGTATTTTGTTTTCCGATAGGTTCAAGCAGAAGAAACCGTGGTTGTTTTTTCCTATATCTTAAAAGTTTTTTTTCCTACTTTTTACCCAAAAAAGCAGGTTGGAATTGAACGGAATAAAGATTATAATAGAAGCCGCGTTTTTCCATAAGCGACTTATGATTGCCCTGTTCGATAACGTTGCCGTCCTTCATCACGAGAATTACGTCCGCCTCGCGTATGGTGGACAGTCGGTGAGCCACGATAAAGGAAGTTCTGCCCTTGGTTGCGGCGGCGAAAGCGTCCTGAATTTTCAGCTCTGTGCGCGTATCGATGGACGAGGTAGCCTCGTCGAGAATGAGCAGATCCGGTTTGACCAAAAGAACGCGCGCTATACACAACAGCTGTTTCTGTCCTTGCGAAATATTGCCGCCGTCCTCGGCAAGAACGGTGTCGTAGCCGTCGGGCAGGCGCGTGATAAAGGAATGAATGTGCGCTTTTTTGGCGGCTTCCGTTACCTCGTCGAGCGTTGCTTCTCGCTTACCGTAGGAAATGTTCTCGAAAACCGTGCCTTTTTTGATCCAGGTGTCCTGCAGAACCATACCGAAAGCTCGGCGATAGCCGTCGCGATTGAACGAGTAAACGTCCTTTCCGTCCAGCGTAATGCGCCCGTCGTTTACGTCGTAGAACCGCATCAGAAGATTGATAAGCGTGGTTTTTCCGCAGCCCGTCGGACCGACGACGGCTATTTTTTGTCCGCTTTTTACCGAAAGATTGAAATTGCGTATCAGCGGACGGGCGGCGTCGTAACTGAAATCCACGCCGCTGAACTCCATATTGCCCGCCACGTTTTCGGGCGAGGGCAATGCGTCGTCACTGGGCAGCTCTTTTTCTTCCAGAAGGTCGAACACGCGTTTTGCTCCGGACAGAGCGGACTGCACTTCCGTAATCACGCCCGTGATCTCGTTGAACGGCTTGGTGTACTGGTTGGCGTAGGTCAGCGAGCAGGACAGACCGCCCACGGACAGAGCGGACATGCTTATTCCGAAAACGACGGGGCTGTTGCCCTGCATAACGATATACGCGCCCAGCGCCGCCACGGCGAGATAGATCACCGCGTTGATAAAGCGCGTGCAGGGATTGACGAGCGCCGAGAAAAACGCCGCGTCCTGCCCGAACTTTTTCATACGCAGATTTACGTCGTTAAAGCACTGCTCGACGTATTCCGTTCTATTGAACAGCCGTATCATTTTCTGATTGCCCACCGTTTCGTTGAGCAGAGCGCTCATTTCGCCGCGCGTCTTTGCCTGTTTTGCAAACGAATCGTGACAGCCTTTGGCAATAAAGTACGCCACGAACAGCGAAACGGGAGTAAGCACGACCACGGTTACGGCGATAAACCAGTTTTGCATCAGCATAAACACGAGCGTGCCGACTATCGTGATCACGCCTGTAAACAGCTGTTGAAAGCCCTGCAATAAGCCGTCGGAGATCTGATCGACGTCGCTGACCAGCACCGACAGAACGTCGCCGCGTTTATGCCCGTCTATAAAGCCGATCGGAACGGCGTGCAGCTTGGCAAACGCGTTTTTGCGCAGGTCGCCTATCGCACGATAGGACGCGACGTTGATGAAATAGGACGCAAGATACTGGAAGAGGAACACCGCGCCCACGCTTATCGCCAGCAAAAGGATATAAAACGCCACTTTTTCAAAATCGACGTTATTCTCTCCGATAATATAATCCACCGCGCCTCCTATAATTACGGGAGCCGCCAGCGTTGCCGCTACCTGCAAAAGCGAGCATATAAGCGCGAATATTATTTGCGCTATGTGCGGCTTTATGTAGCCGAGCAGTTTCTTTACGGTATTGTCTTTAACGCGCGCACCTTTCATACTCTGTCCTCCTCGGCAACCTGCGAATTGTATATCTCACGGTATTCGGGGCAGGAAGACAGCAGTTCTTCGTGCTTGCCTGCGCCCGCTATCCGTCCGTCGTCCATTACGAGAATAAGATCGGTGCCCGGCATAGAGGTCGCTCTTTGCGAGATTATAACGACGGTCGAGTCGGCCAGATCGCGCTTTATCGCACTGCGAAGAGCGGCGTCGGTGGCGAAGTCCAGCGCGGAGGAACTGTCGTCGAGTATCAGAATATCGGGCTTGCCCACGACGGCGCGCGCGACGTTAAGGCGCTGTTTTTGTCCGCCGGAGAAATTATTGCCGCCTTCGGTGACCGGCTCGTCCACGCCGTGCGGCTTTGCGGAAACGAAGTCGAACGCCTGAGCGGTTTTAAGCGCGCTTATAAGCTGCTCGTCGGAAGCGTTCGGATCGCGCCACATAAGATTGCTTTTTACCGTGCCGGAGAACAGCACCGACTTCTGCATTGCAAAGCCGATAAGTGCGTTACGCTCTGCGGCGGTGTATTCGGAAACAGGGTGTCCGAACAGCTTTATTTCTCCCGCGCTCGGAGCGTACAGTCCGGCGACGAGCTGAACCAGCGTGCTTTTACCGCTGCCCGTGCCGCCCACGATGCCCAAGGTCTGCCCCTTGTAAAGAGTAAAATCTATATCGGTAAGCGTGTTCTTGCCGTTGCCGTCGTAAGCAAAGTCAACGTGCCTAAATTCGATTGCCGGAGCGGAATAGTCGGGAGTAGCTCCGTCGCCGCCCGATTTTGACGAGGGCACGGCGAAAACCTCGTTAATGCGCTTTGCGCTTGCCGACGCGCGCGAGAACGTGACCACGAGGTTGGCAAGCACGGCGAGGGCGATCATAATTTGCGTCAGATAGTTTATAAGAGCGATGACCGCGCCTTGCGAAAGATTGCCCAGATAAACCTGCTTGCCGCCCAGCCACAGCACGAGTATGACCGCGGCGTTGACGATGACGTACGACGCGGGATTGGTGAGATTGCTTATTTTGCCGATGGCGACCGAAACGGACGTCATTTTATCGTTTTTGCGGTTGAAATCGGCTTTTTCGGTCTCGCTTCTGGAAAACGCGCGAATGACTCTTGCGCCGACGAGGTTTTCGCGCACCGAAAGCGAAACGTCGTCAAGTAAACTTCTCGCCTCGCCGTAAGCGCGGAAAGTGTGCGACATTATGAACGCGAGAACGACGGAGATAAGCAGCGCGGCGCCTATGAAGACGAGCGACAGCGTCGGAGCCAGCGAAACCGCCATTATTATCGAACCGATTATGACGAAGGGCGTTCTGGCTACCAGTCGGATGAACATCGCAACGCCCTGCTGGCACTGCGTCGTATCGCCCACCAGCCTGGTCATAAGCGACGGAGCGCCGAACCTGTCCGCGTCCGCCTGCGACAGCGTGTTGACGTGGGCGAAAAGGTCTTTTCTCAGATTAGTGCCGAAGCCCATGGACGCGCGCGACGCGAAGTA
>JBJFAC010000153.1:0-3900 GCA_051887715.1 Candidatus Neoclostridium sp. | reverse complement strand
CTCTAGCCAGCTGAGCTACGCAGCCATTTGTCAATCAGCCTAAATATAATATCATAATCGCGAAAAAAAAGCAACCGATTTTACGCTCTTTTACAAAAAAAACGAAAAAAATCTTTTTTGCGCGTCCGATTTGCGGCTTGTGTGACGGAAAACGGGCGCATAACTGGTTAAATATCGGGCTATTCGGCAATCTGCGCGCCGTTTTTTGCGTTCAGAGCGGCGAGCGTGCGTTTAATTGCGCTAAGCGCCTTACCGGGATCGTCGATATCCGCCACCGTTTTTTCCATCGGGCAGAGGTCCGTGCCGTCGCGATTGACGATATACTCTGCAAGGCGGTCGAAAGAAACCTCTACTCCGTGCCTGAGGAGCGCGTTTTTGCCGCTTAACGACAGGTTGACCGCGAACACGCTTTTAACGCCGGCGTTTATCATGAGCAGAGCCGCCGCTTTCCCGACCACCGTATCCGCGGCGCAATAGCCGACCAGACTGCCGCTTTCCACGGCTTTTACGAGCGGAGCAATGCCTTTTCCGTCGAATACGCGGAGGTCGTCGCCTTTACACAGCGCGAGCGAGTGCCCTTTAAGCGCCGCTTTGGCTTTTTCCTGATCAGTCACGGCGAATATCTCCTTTGATCGCCAGCGAGAAAAGAGCCGAAAGAGTGGGCGCTACCGCGAGATTGACGATAAGTCCGGGAATACCGGTTTTGATCTGCGCCCATATCGTCGCGGGAGTAAAGGGAGCCACGCTTTGGAAAATGACGACGAGCAGCATAAAGAAGGCTCTTCCGACCGCGAGCGCGGTGAAAACGGCAACCACGCCCCATAAAGCGTTTTTGTAAACCAGTTTATTGAACGAGCCGGCAATAAGCGCCATAACGGACAACTCGGCTGCCATAAAGGGCAGGCGTGCCGCCGCCGGCATGGGAGAGGACAGCGCTCCGGTTATCAGAAAGCTGACGACGGGAGAGAGCAGAGCGGAAAGAACGCCCCATCTTGCGCCCAGAACGCAGGCGCCGATAATTACGGGCAGATACATGGGCAGCCACTTTACTCCGCCGGACGCGCCGAGCGTTAAATGCACAAGCTGGGTGGAAGCGATTGCCAGCGCGACTACCGCTACGGAGAGCGCGGCTTTGACGGTTATGCGCGCCTTTAAGGAAGCGCGGCGGTTTGTGAGAATTGCGTCTATCATAATATAATACCTCGAAAATAAGATTAAACGGAAGCGTCAGTCGTTTTCCTGCGAGTCCTTGAACTGCTCGTATACAGATTTAAGCAGGTCGCGTATCGCAAGATGTTGCGGACATACCTTTTCGCATTTTCCGCATTTGATACAGTCTTCGGGCTTGCCGAATTTGGTCGTGTAAATGCCGTAATAGTACTCGGCGTTCCAGTCCTTATAAAGCTGTTTTGCGTTCATGCAGGCGAACAGATCGGGAATGGAAATACGCTTCGGACAGCCGTCGGTGCAATAGCGGCAAGCCGTGCAGGGGATAAGCTGCTTGGAGTGAATTATTTCGCACACCTTTTCCACTGCGGCGCGCTCGGCGGCGTTTAAGGGCGTGAACTGCTTCATATACGAGATATTGTCCAGCATTTGCTCCATATTGCTCATACCGGAAAGCACCATAAACACCCCGTCGAAGCCGGCGGCGAAACGGATTGCGTAGCCGGCGTAACTACCGGTGCCCGCCTCGTCCAGCACTTTTTTGGCTTGCTCGGGCAGATTGACCAGCGTTCCGCCTTTGACGGGCTCCATAACGATGACGGGCTTGGAGTGCTTGCGGCACACCTCGTAACATTTGCGCGACTGAACTGCGGGATCGTTCCAATCGGCGTAGTTAAGCTGTAGCTGAACGACTTCCACTTCCGGGTAGGCGGTCAGAATTTCTTCCAGGACCTCCGCGGTATCGTGGAATGAAAGTCCCACGTGACGTATTTTACCCTCTTTTTTAAGCTCGAAAGCGGTTTCGTACGCGCGGCACTTACAGAACTTTTTGAAAAGTACGCCGGTTTGAGCGTGCATAAGGTAAAAATCGAAATACTCCACGCCGCATGCCTTAAGCTGTGACTCGAAAAACGGACGGATGTCCTCTTCTTTATCGAAGTAGGTGCCGGTCAGCTTGTTAGTGAGCACGTAGTCTTCGCGCGGATAGCGACTTGTCAGACATTCCCGAACGGCAAGCTCGCTTTTTCCGCTCAGATAGCCGTGCGCCGTATCGAAGTAGTTAAAACCGTTTTCGATGAACGCGTCCACCATACGGGCGGTTTCCTTCAGATCGACGTTTTCGCCGTCCATAGGAAGCCGCATACAGCCGAAACCGAAGTTCCGCTTTGCTTTTTCAAAATAACTCATATTACTCTCCTTAAACGCCTGAAATAGTTTTACCGTTGACTTTTTTCAATTCACGGTGTATACTTTATTAAAAGCGTGATTACATTGTACAACTTAAAGTTTACTTTAAGTCAAGCGATTTGATTAAACTTTCCGATTTTTTTCCGCAGGAGATCAATTATGTACTACACTATCGGCGAAATGGCTGCAAGATCCGGTATAAGCGCGTCCGCGCTCCGCTATTACGACAAGGAAGGGCTTTTGCCCGACATAGAGAGAAGCGTAGGCGGCAGGCGCATGTTCCGCGAGGAGGACGCCGAATGGCTGCGTATAATAGAATGTCTTAAAAAGACGGGAATGTCCGTAAAGGAGATCAAGCAGTTCGTGGGCTGGGTGAAGGAGGGCGATTCGACCATCGAACGCCGGCTGGAGCTCATCGAAAAGCAGAGGCAGACCGTTTTAAAGCAGATGGAAAAGCTTTCCGAGACTCTGGAAACGCTGGAATACAAGAAGTGGTACTATTCTGTGGCGGCGGAAGCGGGCACGTGTAAAGTGCACAAAACGCTTTCGGACGACCGTATTCCCGAAAATATCCGTAAAATCAAGGAGCGGTTAAACGGATAAACGCTGCATACGCTACATATATAAATTGTGTTTTAGATTATATAAACAAAAAGAATAAAATCATATTATTTTTTTTTTTTTTTTTTTGAAAAAAACTTAAGAACTTTATATTTGCGATAAAAAATTATCGATAATTTTATGAAAATATCGAAAAATCAGTTGACAAGAAAAAAATAACGTGATATTATATAAAAAGGAACGGAAAGCGCATATACTTATTTATGTGCGCGCGATCGGTGGATGAGAGCCCGATCGGCACAAAAAATTCAATCGTTCCGAAAGGAGAGAAAAAATGAAAAAACTATTGAAAAGCAGGACCGTTCTCGGCGCTCTGACCGCGATCGCGCTTTGCGTCAGCCTGATGACGGGCGCAACGTTCGCGTACTTTACGAGCACTTCGAGAGTGGACGTTATCGTTAAAAGCGGTAAAGTAAACGTTACGGCGGAGGTTACGGAATTATCGCTGTATTCGCCCAAGACGCTCGCGGCGGACGGCTCCGTTGCGGACGGCGAAAACATCGCCGAGGGAGGTGCTTTCGGTAACGGCGGTACCGCGCGCGTTCGCGACGGAAAGCTGGAAATAAGCGGCATTACGGCAGGCGACAAGGTAACTCTTACGATAACCGTCACCGACAACGGCGACGTGGCTACCGCGTACCGCTACGGCTACGTGCTTTTGGACGGAGAGGGAAACGCTTACGACGCCGCCGCACTCGTTCTTTTTGAAGGACTTAATTTCACGTTCGACGGAGAAAGCGCCAAGGCGACCGATTCGTTGGGTTCGCATCTTACGGTCGCGTACAAAACCGCTTATGCGGCGCTTCCGCAAACAAAAACCGTTCCCGTGGTCGTGGAGCTTCCCGGCACTGCCGGAAACCGATATCAGGGGCTTTCGCTTAGTATAGGCTTTATCGTGGAAGCCGTTCAGGCAAACGTCGTCAC
>JBJFAC010000152.1:0-3901 GCA_051887715.1 Candidatus Neoclostridium sp. | reverse complement strand
CGATAAGCACTAAGCTCGTCGCAAAAATAGGCTACCGTGCAAGCGCTCTCATCGCGCACGTATGCGCGGGAGCGGGGCTTATTATGCTGTCGTTTCTGCCGTTTATCACGCCCGATCCGTTCATCGGCATACTCGCGTGCGTCACCGTATACGCTGTGGGCGGCGGCTTGATCGAGGTAATAATAAGCCCGATCGTGGAGGCGTGCCCGACGGAAAACAAAGAAAAGACCATGAGTATGCTGCACTCGTTCTATTGCTGGGGACACGTGGGCGTAGTACTGCTTTCCACCGGCTTTTTTGCGCTGTTCGGAGTGGAGAATTGGCGCATACTCTCGGTAATATGGGCAATCGTGCCGCTTGTAAACGTAGTATTGTTTTCTTTTGCGCCGATATACACGCTGGAAGGCGACGAAGGCGGCAAAAGCCCGGTGGGAAAGTTGTTGAAAAGCGGAACGTTCTGGCTGTTTATGCTGATGATGGTGTGCGCCGGAGCAAGCGAACAGGCGGTAAGTCAATGGGCGTCCGCTTTTGCCGAAACTGGACTTAACGTCTCCAAAACGGCGGGCGATCTGTTGGGCCCGATGACTTTCGCCCTCACTATGGGCTTATCGCGACTTATCTTCGGCAAGTCCGGAGAAAAATTAAAGCTCAACGTGTTTATGGCGTTCAGCGCGGTGCTGTGCGTCGTCTCCTATCTCATGATCGCGCTGGTCAAAAACGCCGCGGTCGGGCTGGTAGGCTGCGCGCTTTGCGGCTTTTCGGTGGGAATAATGTGGCCGGGCATGTACAGTAAAGCGTCCAAGTCGATGCCGTGGGGCGGAACAGCGATGTTTGCGCTGCTGGCTCTCGGCGGCGACGTGGGTTGTTCGGCAGGTCCCACGCTTGCAGGAATGGTTTCGTCGTTGTTCGACGGGCGCTTGCAGGCGGGCATACTCGCCGCAACTGTCTTTCCCTTGATGATGTTGCTTGCACTGGTTTTCTACGGAATTTACGAAAAAAAGAAGAAAAAAGCTTTCCGCTCGCCCGAAAAGGACGAATAACGAAAGGGCAAAAGCCCTCTTTACGCCTATAAAACCCAATCGACCGAAACGCGTTTCGGCAGGTAAAAATCTCACGGCGCAGATAATGCCGCGGGATTTTTTGCATAATTTAAGCCGAGCCGCCCGCTTTTCGTAAAAAATAAGAAAATTTCAAAATATTTTAACGCTCCGTTCACAATCGGAGCGTTCGTTTTATTGACAGAGAGCCGTGTGTGTGCTATAATTACTAACAGTGTTAGCAAAAGGAGGCGGACAGATGGATTACCGCGCAATAGAAGACGAAATGAAGGTGCTTTGTCAAAGCAAAAAATGGAAAAATCTGACCGGTCTCATCGACGACGGATATAAGGGAATGTTCGTAATATTGCGTATTTTGCAGACGAGCGAAACGAACGTCGTGGCGGGCGAACTTGCCAAGCTTATGAACGTTTCCACCGCGCGAATCGCAAGAGCGCTCAACACGCTGGAGAGCAAAAACTACATTCGGCGCGAAAGCGACGAGACGGACGCCAGAAAGGTGGTAATACGCCTTACCGAAACGGGCGAGCAGGCTCTTGAAGAAAGAAAGACGGAGGTCAAGGCTATATTCGATCCGATGTTTGCAAATCTTACCGAACAGGAAATGAGCACGCTGTTTTGCATTCTCAAAAAAATGCTGCAATAAAAGCGGATAAAAGCGACTTTTTTATTTAAAAATTTATCTAATACCGTTAGGAGAATTAAGATGTTACGATTAAAAGGTATAAAAAAAGATTACGTTTCGGGGGATATGACCGTCCACGCGCTGAAAGGAATAGACCTTACCTTCCGCGACAGCGAATTCGTGTCCATACTCGGTCCTTCCGGATGCGGCAAGACGACTATGCTGAACATTATCGGCGGCTTGGATCATTACACGGACGGCGAGCTGTTCATTGACGGGATCAGCACGAAGAATTACACCGACCGCGACTGGGACACTTACCGCAATCACAGAATAGGCTTCGTGTTCCAAAGCTACAACCTGATACCTCATCAGACCATATCTGAAAACGTGGAACTTGCCCTTGCAATTTCGGGCGTGGACAAAAACGAACGCGTTCGCCGCGCTCACGAAGCGCTCGACAAGGTCGGGTTGAAAGATCTTTACCACAAAAAGCCCAACCAGCTTTCGGGCGGACAGTGCCAGAGAGTGGCGATAGCGCGCGCCCTCGTGAACGATCCCGAAATTCTGCTTGCCGACGAACCGACCGGAGCGCTCGACACGACGACCTCGGTTCAGATTATGGAGCTGATCAAGGAGATTTCCAAGGATTGCCTCGTCATAATGGTAACGCACAATCCGGAGCTTGCCGAAAAATATTCCACGCGCATAATACGCCTGCTGGACGGCGAGGTGCAGTCCGACACTATGCCTTGCGACGAAAACGAACGGCAAAGTACGAAAACCGAACGCAAGAAAACGCCTTCCAAAAAAGCAAAGCTTTCGTTTTTCTCCACCTTCCGACTTTCCGCCAAAAATCTGCTTTCAAAACTGAAGCGAACCCTGCTCGTATGCCTTGCAGGCGCGATCGGAATTATCGGAATAGCGTCCGTGCTGTCCGTTTCCGAGGGAGTAAGAGGCTACATAGCCGATATGCAGAACGATATGCTTTCGGGCAATCCGATCACGATAAGTGAAGAGACGATGAATCTCAATTTGCTTATGGCGAAAGCCGACGGTGCGACCGGACGGGAAGCTGTAAAACAGTCGGTGGAAAAGGGCTACGTAAACGTAGACTCCGTGATAGAATATCTGGTGTCGCGCGGCGGCGATCTCAACGAGCTGAAGGTTAAAAACGACATTTCTCAGGAATATCTCGACTATGTTTACGCTATGCCGAAAGAATACTACTCGGCTATTTCAACCGACTGCGGGCTGGACGTAACCAACGGCTTATACACCGATTACGACCTGTCCGGCTACGATGAAAAGATAGGGCTTTCGCTTTCGGCGGCGCAGACCGTCTATACGGCAATGCTGAAACAAACCGAGTACGCCGATTACGCGCGTTTTATTTCGATGGTTTCGGGAACGTTTATGCAGGCTCCCGACAACGCCGATTTTATTCTCTCTCAATACGATATAATAGGCGGCGAAAAAATAGCCACCGCCGCAAACGAGATAATGATAGTGGTGAACAACGATTACGAGCTTTCGGACGTCGTGCTGGCTCAGTTCGGATACTATTCGCAGGACGAGTTTCTGAACCTGATCTATAAAGCGGTGGGCGACGACCATTACGATCCCGCGCTGGACAAGCGGCGTTTTTCTTACGAGGAGCTAATTGGAAAGACCTTCACCTGGTACCCGAACGACGTGATTTTCAATCAGACGGACGCAAATTCTCCGCTTGCCGCAATCAATCCGTTTACCTACAACGCGTATAAGGGCAGCGACTGGACGGAGGGCAAAACGCTGACGGTCACCGCTATTCTAAAACAAAAGGACGGGCTTTCTTACGGCTGTCTGGACAGCGGATTTTATTACACCTCGGCTTTTGCAAAGCAAGCGCTGGAAGCCAACCTCGATTCAAGAATCGTTTCCTATCTTAACGAAGCGGGAAAAGAATCCTTCACGAGTATGAGCTACAATTCGCAGAACATAGGAATCACCTATAAATACGAATATTTCGTAAACGGCGAAAAATTCAGCGGAACGGGCTTCGTGGGGAATTCGTCGATGAACGGTTTAATTTCGTCTATTACGGGAAACGACGCGCAGTCGTACACCGTAACCCTGCGCGAGCTCGGCGGTCGCGCTCTCCCCGATACTATCAGGATTTATCCCGTCGATTTCGGTTATAAGGACAACGTTACAGCGTATATAAGCGAGTGGAATT
>JBJFAC010000151.1:0-3904 GCA_051887715.1 Candidatus Neoclostridium sp. | reverse complement strand
GTCCAGCCTGCTTAATGCCACGCGCTGACCTGAGTAAAGAGTGGGATCCATACTGTGCCCGTCCACTATCACGGGCTTGTATACGAGACGGACGGCAAGCAGAATAAGCAATAGTACGAGCAGTACGTTTAACGTCACGTCGAACGCTTTTTGCATTCCGGTCGTTTTGCGATCGTATTTTTTTACGAATTCTGCATTTTCATAAGACTGATCGAACATATTACACCAAAATTACCGAATTGAGCAGCAATTTACCGTCGCTCTCTATCGTAAAACAACTTATATCGTCAAAGTTTTCCAGCTTTGACGCGCCGCAACGGAACTGATCCGCGCGCAGATTAACCTTTATCCATTCCTTGTAGCCGCGCAAGTGAACGGAATACGTGTAGTTTAAATAATCGCCGTCGCTCTTACTTGCTATGGTGACGTTCATACGCATGTCGTCTTCTATGTACACGGTCACCTGTATGTAGTTTTTACCCTCGGTTCTGTAGCGGAATTCGCCGAATTTGAAGGTGGACAGCGAATCGAAATCGCTAGTCACGCCCTGCAGATTGTATTCTCCCGTTTCAAGGTAGGGGGAAAGCGAGCCTTTTGCGCCGTAACCGCCCAAAACCGTCCAGTCGTCGATTCCGTCCTCCACGCTGTACATAAGGTGGGCTTTTGCGCAATCGGTGGGCTTTACCTTCATCAGAAAGGGAATGTTTTGCACGAGCTCGCTGGTTACGGAAAATCCGTTTTTGTATTTGGCGGTGACGAACGCGCACATTTTTTCCTTGGGCGCGTAAGCGTTGATTCGCGCCATATAATTTCCGTCCTGCACGAACGACAACGAATATTGATGCCAGTTCTTGTAGGCAAACGGCATATCGCCTTCGGAAACGAACAGTTTTACTTCTTCAAGCGGCAGGGAATAGTCTATTTTCACGTCGTAGAACAGACTTCTTCCGCTTTCTCTTGCCGCAATTTCCGGCTGACGGGGCAGATTTTCCACCGGGCCGAAGCTGCTTCGGTCGATAAAAATGCGAATGTTGTTTATCTGCTCGTCGCTGAGAAGTCCGCATCGACGCTCGCCGATTACGAAACAGCAGTTGGCGCTGCGCACGTTGTTGGTCAGGTCGCTCATATACTGAATGCTGTTGTCGCGCGCGTTGCTGGCAACCTCGGCAAGCACGGGAACGGTGACGTCTCCGGCATACGGAGCGTTGTCTATACAGGTGTTGTACTGCATCTGCTTCGTGCCGCCGAGAGACATTCCTTCCATATAGCCCGAATTGAACAGCGCTATTCCGCACGCGAGGCTTTTTTCCACGTACGCGGCTTTCCACACCTGAAACGCGCCCGTTTTTACTCCGAATACGCTAATTTTGCCGGTTATCTCGGGGCGACTTTCGAGATACGTCACGCCTCTCAGCATCAGCGTTGCCCAAACGTACCAGCAGGACTGCTTGGGATTGTCGGGCAAAGTTTTCATCGCGTCCGGAAAGGCAAAATGGTTGGACTGTTCAAGCGAGTGCGGATACACGGTGTACAGCTCGGCGCGGCGCTTTCCGACGTAATCGACCGCCAGCACGCAGTAACCCGCCGATATAAGCAGATCGACGTACGTTTCGTCAAATACGTCCATTACGTCGTTCATAAGGACGACGCCCGCTCCGTTCGACTTTTTGGGACGATAATAACGCGAAAAAATACGCGTGCATCCGTCCGCACACGGATCGCCGTTGAAAAATACGTGTTCGACTGTACGATCTGCCTGCTCCTCGGAAGAAATGACCGTCTGTTCGAGAGGCTGAGCCCTTCTGTCGTAATTCTTCCAAAGCGTGGCGATAGTGAAAAGTTCCAATAGCCGCTCCTTACGCTTTTATTACAATATTGTACTATATTTCGGAGTTTTTGTCAAGTTTTTGCCGTCGTTTATCAGGCTATAAGCGCCACTGCGACTATTACCGTATACACCGCCGCGGCGATCGCGCTTTCAATTACAGACAGCACGAATTTAGTATTGTTTTTGCGCGCTATTTTTTCGTAGTCGGGGTGCCTTGGCAGTCCATCTCCCTGCGGCGGCAGACATTCGCTGCGAGCAAAGCCGAGCGCGACCGTGCCGAGGATCAAAGAAGCGACGGGCGGCAGATAGTACGCTATCAGGTACAGCTTTTCCCAAAGATTTATCTGTCCGTTTCCGCCGCCTATCGCGATAAAAGCGAAAGCGATCGCTATTACGGCGAGCACGACGGCAAAGCCTACGTGTACCGTCAGAGCGCAGACAGTCAAAAGCTGCTGGCAGACGAACGGGCGGCAGGAGCCGCTCTTTTTCAGGCCTGAAGCGCGGACAATACGGGCTATTAACGCGCCGATAAAGCACACGATGCCCGAAAACAAGCCCACGCACGATACTACTATTATAACAACGGAAAACTTTTCGGCGGTAACGAACGCGTTCAGAATAAACGCCGCCGCTCCCAGCGCAACGTATAAAAGTCCCGCGTAAAACATAATAAGCATAGAAAGTTTTGACAGTTTTACATGTTTCATTGAAAAACCCTCCCGTAAGCGCCGCGATTTACCACCGCTTTTTTACATTATACCACATTTTGGGCGTATTTACCAGCCGGGCGGCAAAAAAATTGTTTTTTTTATGGAAAACAGTTGTTTTTGCGTTCGTTTAATGGTATAATTTGCTTACTACGAACTATTACTTAAAGGAGAAAATTATGCAAAGACAAAAAGATACGGTAAAGCAGCAACTGCCCGCTTATCCGCTGTTCGTTAAGGATCCGTTCTTTTCCATCTGGTCGCCCGGAGAAAAACTGAACGAGAGCAACACGATTTTCTGGACGGGTAAGACCGTAAAGACTTTCGGACTCGTGTACGCCGACGGAAAAACCTACTCGTTTATGGGATTACAGGAAAAGTCGGAAAAGTTGGAACAAAAATTTATAAAGGTTACCGCGTTCGGCACGGAATACGGTTTTACCTGCGACAAATTCGACTTAACCGTCAAGTTCACCTCGCCGCTTATGCCCGACGATCTGACCACTCTTTCCTGCCCGGTTTGCTACCTCGACTATTCGTTGACGCCCAAAACCGAGCTGGACGAAGTCACGGTCGCGCTTTATCTCGACGAGGAGTACTGCTACGACAGAATGCGTATGCCCGTGCGTATGGGCAGAATTAAGTCGGAAGGCTATCAGACTGCGTGGTTCGGTCTTAAAAAACAGCTGGTTATGAGCCAGTCGTTCGACGACTCGTCGGCAGAATGGGGCTATTGGTACGTTTCCGGCAATAACGCCGCAATCGCTTCGGAAAATATGTTAAAGCGTTTCGTAGCGTGCGGCGCGCTCAACTTCGACTTCGACGAGAACAGAAGAAAATACGTCGTCGCTTACGACAAGCGCGAAAACGTCGGCTCCTCTTTCGACGGCACCTTTACCGTCGCTTTCGACGACACCGTTTCCATTTTCTATTTCGGAGATTGGCTGAAAGGCTATTACTTCAACGAAGGCAAGACTATCCTCGACGCAATCGAGGACGCAAGAACGAATAAAGAAAAAGTATTCGCAAAATGCGAAAGCTTCGACAAAAAGCTCAAAAAAGCGGCAAAGCCGTACGGCGAAGATTATCTGCTCGTTCTGTACGCCGGTCTGCGCCAGGCTGTGGGCGCGCACAAGCTGGTCAAGGACAAGCAGGGAAAGCCTTTGTTCCTTTCAAAAGAGTGCCATTCCAACGGCTGTCTCGCCACCGTGGACGTAAGCTATCCCTCTATTCCGCTGTTCCTGCTGTACAATCCCGCTTTGGTGGAAGGTATGATGCGCCCCATCTACAAATTCGCCAAAATGCCGGTTTGGGAATGCGACTTCGCTCCGCACGATATCGGAACTTATCCCTACGCCTGCGGTCAGAT
>JBJFAC010000150.1:0-3920 GCA_051887715.1 Candidatus Neoclostridium sp. | reverse complement strand
AATAAAAAAACCTAAACCAAACTTTTTGGGTTCGATTTAGGTTTTGCTTGGCGGAGAAAGCGAGATTCGAACTCGCGCTTCAGGTAATCCCCGAACTAACCCCTTAGCAGGGGGTCCCCTTATAGCCACTTGGGTATTTCTCCAATCCTTGGGCTAACATCGGAAAATCAATGCTTATATAGATTATCACAAATCGAGGCGTTTGTCAAGGAAAAACGAGGCTTAACGCAGAAAAATTCGCGCCGCATAAGAAAAATCTTCGTTTTTTTGTTTTTTGCCGTAACTTTTCCGCAAAAACTCTTGCGGCGGTTATTGTTCCCGCGCAGAAAGCCGACTTTCGTGCGTTTACAAATCAGCGCAAAGCGGGCGAAACTGATTTTTTTCGATCAATCGCCGCTGCCGAGGCTTTTACGAAGCGCTTTTCATTTTTCCGGTAAAAAACGGAGCGCAAAAAAAGCCGACTTTCGCCGCCGGCAGAAGTCTTTACGTTTCCGTATCGTCATTTCGGGGGGGCACTTTAGTCGGCGTTTCCGTTTATTGCTGATTTGCAAGCATATCCTTGACTTTCATAAGTCTGGTTACGGCGGCGCGTTCGTTTTCGTCCAGCTTGCTCTTGATATACTTGATGGTCTCCTCGATCTGAGGTATCATAATATATTCGAGAGCGTTTACTCTTCTTTTATTGCGTTCGATTTCGATAGCCAGCATAGCCGCGGTTTTTTCCGATTCGGCAAGGCGCAACAGCAGCCCCAGAACCTTGCCCACGCGTTCTATCGAATAGTCGGCTTCGGACGTGATCTCGGTAAAAGCGTACGGGAAAACTGCCTTAGAAGTATTCTCTTTTACGGTGATTTTCGGCACTACCACGCTCATAACGTCGGCGGTGTCGAATTCCGCCTGAACGCCGGACACGGGGAAAGAAAAGGCTTTTTCCATTTCGGGCGCGGACATACCGCTGACCGCCGTGGAAAACTGCTTTAAGCAGTCGCCCAGCTCCCTTTCCGCCTGCTCGCGCAGACTTTTGTTTTCTTTTATGATGACCGTGAACCTTCTTATCATTTCGTCGGACTTGTCTTTAAGCAGCTTATGTCCGCGAACGGCGGTTGCCAGCCGTGCTTTTAGTTTTTTCAACTCCATACGGGTGGGGTTGACGTTTAGCCGAGTCATTGCGTTACCTCTGAAAAAAATGCTTTTGACGGAGAATTATTCTTTTTTACCGTCAAGATACTTTTGAATATACTCTTCTCTTATACGTTTAAGTTCGCTCTTGGGCAGAATACGCAGCAGTTTCCAGCCGATGTCCAGAGTTTCTTCGATCGTTCTGTCGGTGGTAAAGCCCTGCGAAACGTACTGTTTTTCAAACTGCTCGGCAAAAGCCGCATACAGCTTATCGGTTGCGGTGAGCGCTGAATCGCCGAGTATTGCAGACAGTTCCTTGCACTCCTTGCCTTTTGCGTAAGCCGCGAACAGCTGGTTCATCGTATCGGCGTGATCCTCGCGAGTTTTATTTGCGCCTATTCCTTTATCTTTAAGACGGGACAGGCTGGGCAATACGTCGATGGGCGGATTTACGCCTTTTTTATACAGATCGCGCGACAGAATGATCTGCCCCTCGGTGATGTAGCCGGTAAGGTCCGGAATGGGGTGCGTTTTGTCGTCCTCCGGCATCGTGAGGATAGGTATCTGGGTGATAGAGCCCGCTCTGCCTCTTATTCTGCCTGCGCGTTCGTACAGCGACGCAAGGTCGGTATACAGATATCCGGGGTAGCCGCGACGACCGGGCACTTCCTTTCTTGCCGCGGACACTTCTCGAAGCGCCTCGGCGTAGTTGGTGATATCGGTCATAATGACCAGAACGTGCATTCCCTTTTCAAACGCCAGATACTCGGCGCAGGTCAGCGCCATACGCGGCGTGGCGATACGCTCGATTGCGGGATCGTTGGCAAGGTTGGTAAACAGCACCGTTCTTTCGATAGCGCCCGTGCGCTTGAAGTCGTCGATAAAGTATTCGGCTTCCTCGTACGTGATACCGATTGCGGCGAAAACGACCGCGAACTTCTCGTTCGAGCCGCGCACCTTCGCCTGACGGGCTATCTGTGCGGCAAGCTCGGCGTGCGGCAGTCCGCTCATCGAGAACACGGGCAACTTCTGCCCTCTTACCAGCGTGTTAAGTCCGTCGATTGCGGATATACCCGTCTGAATGAATTCGTTGGGGTAGTCGCGTGCGGCGGGATTGATGGGCTCGCCGTTTATGTTCATAATTTTATCGGGGATAACGGGCGCGCCGCCGTCACGGGGATTACCCATTCCGTCGAACACTCGTCCCAGCATATCCTCGGACACGTTAAGCGACAGGCTTCTTCCCAGAAATCTCGCTTTGGAGGTGGCGATTTTAAGTCCCTGCGTGTTCTCGAACAACTGCACGACCGCTTTATCGTCCTTGACCTCCAGCACTTTGCCGCGGCGGATCTCGCCGTTTTCCTGAACGACTTCGACCAACTCGTCGTACTTGACGCCCTCGACGCCCTCGACCAGCATTAACGGTCCTACCACTTCTTTGATGGTTTTATATTCCTTATACATCGCTTTCTCCTTTCACGGCAAGCGCTTTCAGCTGTCTGGTGAGCGCCTGGTCTATTTCGTCGAACTTGTCCAGCTCGTTCTCGCTTATATACTTGGATCTGCCAATCTGCTCCTTAGCCGGGCAGGCGATAACGTCTTCTACGTCCGCATAAGACGCGACCGCCTCGTTGCCGAGGTCGTAGAATTTTTTGATGAGCAGCAGCATCTTGTGCTGTTTTGCAAGCGACGTGTAGGTGTCGGTTTCGTGGAAGGCGTTCTGATGCAGGTAGTCCTCGCGCACCATTTTCGCCGTTTCCATAGTCATTCTGTCGCGGCTGGACAGCGCGTCCATACCGACCAGACGCACTATTTCGTCCAGGTTTGCCTCCTCCTGCAAAATATTCATTATGAACGCGCGCAGAGTCATAAAGTCTTCGCCCACGTTTTTATCGAACCATTCCTTCATACGGTCGGCGTACAGCGAATAGCTGATCAGCCAGTCGATAGCGGGAAAATGACGCTTGTAAGCCAGCTGAGCCGACAAGCCCCAGAACACCTTTACTATTCTGAGAGTTGCCTGCGAAACCGGTTCGGACAGGTCGCCTCCGGGAGGAGATACCGCGCCTATTGCCGATACCGAGCCGGTGACGTCCTCGCTTCCCAGCACTTTGACTATGCCGGCGCGCTCGTAGAATTCGGCAAGTCGGGAGGAAAGATACGCCGGATAGCCTTCGTCGCCCGGCATTTCTTCCAGTCTGCCGCTCATTTCGCGCAGCGCCTCCGCCCAACGGGAGGTCGAATCCGCCATTATCGCGACGTTGTAGCCCATATCGCGGAAATATTCGGCGATGGTGATGCCCGTATAAATGGACGCTTCACGCGCGGCGACGGGCATATCGGAGGTGTTCGCGATAAGCACGGTGCGCTTCATAAGAGGCTCGCCCGTTTTCGGATCCTTAAGCTCGGGGAATTCGTTTAATACGTCGGTCATTTCGTTGCCGCGTTCGCCGCAGCCGACGTACACGATTATTTCGGCGTCCGCCCACTTTGCCAGCTGGTGCTGAACTATGGTCTTGCCGCTGCCGAACGGTCCGGGGACTGCCGCGACGCCGCCCTTTGCGATGGGGAACAGCGTGTCGATTACTCTCTGACCGGTAATCATCGGCATTGACGGCGACATTTTGGTTTTGTACGGTCTTGCTTTTCGTACCGGCCACTTGGTGAGCATACAAACTTCGCTCTCCTTTTCGCCGTCCGCCACGACCGCAACCGTTTCGGTGACGTTGAAATCGCCTTCTTCTATCTTTACGATTTTGCCCTTCACGCCCGTGGGAACGAGAATTTTGTGAACGACTATA
>JBJFAC010000149.1:0-4046 GCA_051887715.1 Candidatus Neoclostridium sp. | reverse complement strand
TAAAGGACAGCGTTTTCCACGACTTCTACACCATATTGCCCGAACGCTTCACCAACGTGACCAACGGTATCGCGCACAGGAGATGGCTCAATCAGTCCAATCCTCGCCTTGCCTCGCTGGTAACCGATCTCATCGGCGACGGCTATATCAACGACGCGGCCAAACTTTCGGGACTTAAAAAGTTCACGGGCGACAAGAGCGTGCTGGAAGAATTAAGCGCAATAAAGCTTGCCAACAAGCGCGACTTTGCAAAATACGTCGCGAATTATTCGGGCTTTAAGCTCAATCCCGAATCCCGTTTCGACGTGCAGATCAAGCGTTTGCACGAATACAAACGCCAACTGCTCAACGTCCTTAAAATAGTCAAGTACTATCTGGATATAAAAGACAACCCCGGCGCCGATTTTACTCCCAAAACATTTATTTTCGGAGCGAAAGCGGCAGGCGGCTACTACCACGCAAAGCGCATAATTTCGCTTATCAACTGCCTTTCCGCGCAAATCCAGAAGGAGCCCGCGGTCAAGGAAAAGCTGGACGTAATGTTCCTGGAAAACTACAACGTCACCAACGCCGAGCATCTCATTCCCGCCAGCGAAGTGTCCGAGCAGATATCTCTCGCAGGTAAAGAGGCGTCGGGAACCAGCAATATGAAATTTATGCTCAACGGCGCGCTGACTCTCGGAACCATGGACGGCGCGAACGTGGAGATATACGAGCGCGTGGGTAACGACAATATATTCATATTCGGCTTAAAGACCGACGAAGTGGAGCAGGAATGGAAGCGCGGCTACAACGCGTCGCTGTTGTATTCGTCCAACGCGCAGATAAGACGCGTAGTGGACGAGCTGAGAGTGGGCTTCAACGGACAAAGCTTTGCCGATATTGCCGATTATCTCGCCGTCGGAACCAATTACGTTGCCGATCCTTATATGTGCCTGCGCGATTTCGACGATTATTTAAGAGCGTCCGAGCAGATCGAAAAAACCTATCTCGACAAGCACAGATGGAACAAAATGGCGCTTATCAACGTCGCCGAGGCGGGAATTTTTGCCGCAGACAGAAGTATCGACGATTACGCTCGCAATATCTGGCACGTTTCACCTTTGAAAAAATAAGATGTATTTATACTACGATCCGTTAGATAAAAGAGATAAAAGCGTAACGGGAGCGGTTGAAGTATCGCTCCCTTTTACCGTTTCTCTCTCGTCCGACGCGCAAAGCGTAACGTTGATGCTCAAAAAAGAAGGAGAGGCGGAGCAGGACGTCGCTTATCCGATGAAAAAGGAGGGCGACCGTTTTTGCGTAACGCTCGTCGTCACCTCGACCGGACTGTACCGCTACTGTTTTGTTGCCGACGGCGTCAGATATTTTGCCAAGGAAAACCTTTTGCCCGGAGAAAACGGCGAAAAATGGACGTTAACCGTATTTGAAAAAGCGTATAAGAGTCCCGAATGGCTGTACGGCGGCATAATTTATCAGATTTTCCCGGACAGATTTGCCGTAGGAGGCGTCAGGAAAAGAACCAAGCCCGATATGATCTATCGCGACGACTGGGGCGGCATTCCCACCTACGAGCCCAACGAGAACGACGTAGTGGAAAACCGCGATATGTTCGGCGGCAATTTTGAAGGCATAGTCGAAAAGCTGGACTATCTGAAATCGCTGGGCGTCACCGTCATTTATCTCAATCCGATTTTCGAGGCGTTTTCCAATCACAAATACGACACCGCCAATTACGGCGTCACCGATTCCGACTTTGGAAGCCTGAAGGACTTCGCCCGTCTGATCGCGAAAGCGGAGGAAAAGGGCATCGGAATAGTGCTGGACGGCGTATTCTCGCACACGGGCTCGGACAGCGTGTATTTCAATAAAAACAACCGCTATTCCGGGTGCGGAGCGTACAATTCGCCGAATAGCCCGTACTACGACTGGTACAAATTCCGCTCTTATCCCGACGATTACGAGTGCTGGTGGGGAGTTAAAATACTGCCCAACGTAAACGAAAACAACCCGTCGTTCAACCAATATATAAACGGCGAGGACGGAATAATACGTCGCTATATAAATATGGGCGTAGTCGGTTGGAGGCTGGACGTAGCCGACGAGCTGCCCGACGAATTTCTGTATAATCTCACCAAAGCGGCAAAGTCGGAAAAAAGCGACGCTCTCGTTCTGGGCGAGGTATGGGAAAACGCCGCAACCAAGTATTCTTACGGCTGTCAGCGGCATTATCTGACGGGCAGACAGCTCGATTCGGTCACCGATTATCCGCTCAAAAACGCCATTCTCTCGTTCGTTGCGGGCGGAAAGGCGGACGCTCTGGACAACGTGATACGTCGGCTGATAAACGACTATCCGGGCAGAGTTTTGCACGCTCTTATGAACGTCATTGACACGCACGATACGCCGCGCGCAATCACCTCGTTCGGAGAATACGGCGACGTTTCCGACAAGAAAAAACGGAGTAAAGCAAAAATTCTCAACTATTCCGAGGCTGTAAAAAAACTAAAGCTTGCCGCGGCTCTGCAATATTTTTTGCCGGGCGTTCCCACCGTATTTTACGGCGACGAAGCGGGAATGGACGGCTTTGAAGATCCGTTCAACAGGCGTTGCTATCCGTGGGGGAGCGAGGACGAAGAGCTTGTTAAATATTACGAAAAACTGGGCAAAATAAGAACGGACAACCGTTCGCCGCTGGCAACGGGCGAATACGTCCGCCTGCCTGCCCCCGAACGCGTTCTGCGCTTTGTCCGAAGCGACGGCAAGAACCGTCTGGAAGTGGTGGTGAATGCGTCCGGGAAGCCGTTCGATACGGTCGAAAAAAAGCTCGATTTGCTTTCGGACTGCACGCTCGCTCAAGTCAAACCGCTGTCGGTTGCAATTTTTAGTGATAATACGCTAAAAAATATGAATAGTCAAGTTAAAAATTCTTGATTTTTGTTTTTCTTTATGTTATAATGTAACGAGAAAACAACTTCAAATATCAACGGAGTGAAAATTATGAAGAAGATTAAAATGCTTATCGTTGCTTGTCTTGCGCTGTGTTTTGCTTTTATGGCAGTCGGTTGCTCGAATCACGTCGAACTTCAAAGATACGTCGACGTCGACGAACGCACTTTGGGCTACAAGCTTATGGGCGACGGCGTGTTCTATCTGTATAACGACGGCGAATACAGCGAGGAATGGCAGGATTACGAATACGACGATACCAACGATATCGTGTCCGAACGCCAGTGGAACGACAAACTCGGCAGCATAAAAAAGGCGGTTATCGGCAATAAAATCTCTTATATCGGCGAATACACGTTCTGCAACGCAAAGAATATGACCGAGCTCGTAATCGGCGCAGATCTCGAGGAAATGGGCGCAAACGCGTTAAAGAACTGTTACAATCTGTCGAAAATAACCATCGATAAAAATAACACCAATTTCGTTCTCGAAAACGGTTGCCTTGTCCACGTCGCCACCGGCAAGCTGATCCGCGCAACCAATCAGTCCGAAATCACCGTTCCTTCCGCAGCAACAACGATGGAAGACGGCGTTTTCTACGGACTTAACGGCATTACTAAAATCGATATGTCGGACACGCAGATCAAAACTATCGAAAACAACTCTTTCAGAGGTTGCTCGTCCTTGCAGGAGGTTAATCTGCCCGAAAACATTACCTCTATCGGTCAGTACGCGTTCTTCCGTTGCACCGCGCTCAAAAACGTAGATTTGCAGAACTGCGAAAAGCTCAACAAAATCGACGTCAGCGCTTTCTTCGGTTGCTCGTCGCTTAAACGAATCGAATTGCCCGAATCCTTAAAGCAAATCGGAATGCTCGCGTTCAGCAAAAGCGGGCTGGAGCAGGTATACGTTCCCGCCGCCGAGACCCGTCTGAGAGTGGGCAGCAACGCTTTCTATGAATGCAATTCGCTTAAAGAAGTTTACGTTCATTCTATGGCTCTGCCTTCCACAATAAAGAACAATGCAGAAGCAGGATACCTGTTCGCAAATACTTATCAGGCGGAAAAATCCGGCGTTAACAGACAACTCAAAATCTA
>JBJFAC010000148.1:0-4053 GCA_051887715.1 Candidatus Neoclostridium sp. | reverse complement strand
CTGCTTTACTTTTTATACCGCGTAACGCCGCACTCCTTGTTTATGTCGGTTACGAGAAAAATATTTTCGTAGCGCTACTCCTTGAATCTGACGTTGCCGCACACGACGTCCGAATAGGCGTACGACAGCGTAGAAACGGCGTTTTCGCCGGTTAAAGTAAAAACGAATACGCACGGAAACGTGTCCGAAACGAAACCGGAATATTTTTCGGTTTTTTTTCTGCCTTTATTCACTATCGCTTTAACCTGCTTGCCTTTCATTGCCTGAATGATCTGCTTTGCCTGGGAAATACTCATCGTTGCTTTTTTCATACGGTTATTATCGCCGTAAAAGCCGCATATTAAACGCAAAAATAGCCGCGCGGAAGCATAATTTCTCTTTGGTCGAATAAATATAGAGTACAAACTATAACAGTCGATATGGAGGACATTATGTCATTTGAACCGGTGTATGGAAGTTTAAAAGCGGAGGAACGCGGAGTGATCTGCTCGACGCAAGCGGTAATAGAAACGCGCCTCAGCGTCCCGGACGGAGTTACCGTCAAAAAGGTATTAAGCGTGAGCGGAGAATGTTACGCCGCCGCTACGGAAGTTTTTTCGGGCGAGGCGAGATTTTCCGGTAATTGCAACGTCAGCGTTATTTACGAGGACGAAAACGGAGAAAAGGGCGCTTTGGCTTCGGAGGCGGAGTTTTCCGATCGCCTGACAGACGAGAGGATCAACGGCAAAATACGCCCGTTTTTGTACGCGAGCGTAATAGACGTCGACGCAACCGAGTCCACCGAAAAAGAAATTTGTCCCTCGCTCGTTATCGAGGTCACTTTAGTAGGAAGCACCGAAAAGCAGATCGACTATTTGTCCGCTTGCTCGGACGGGATATACACCAAGCAGTATAAGGCTGAATACTTAAAGCAGGTTGACTGCACCGATAAGGAAATATCCGTACCGGTAACCGTGGAAGGCACAGACTACGCAAAGGTGTTTAAGTGTTCGGCAAGCGCCGTGGTTCGCAAGGTCACCGCTTTGACCGACGCCGCGTTGGTCGAGGGCGACGTTATGATCAGGCTTATCGGAGTCAACGCCGACGGCATGCTGATCGAAAAAACGCAAAAGACTGAATTTTCGGAGGAATGCGACCTCGCGGACGTGCGCAGCGGAGACGTGATCACGTGCGACGCGGCAACCTTCGGCGTTTCGCACAGGAGCGTTGACGAAGGCGGCACGGTAACCGTTGAAATGAACGCCGTAGTCAAACTGTGTCTTTGCGCGTTCACGCGCGAAAGCGCGTCGGTAATCTCCGATACGTTTTGTATGCAAAAGCAGACCGTGGAGTCGCTGACGGACCGAAACGTGTGCAAAAATATGGACTGCGTGCGCTTTGCCGAGAACGTTTCGGGTAACGTCACTTTGGACATCGGCAATCCTCCGGCGTACAGCGTGCTGTATTTCGACGCCGTAAAAGTCAACGTCACGTCAAGCTATATACAAAGCGGCAGGCTTACGATAGAGGGCATACTGTCGGGCACGATAGCGTATTACGCAGAAGACGATAAAAGCGATTGCTCGGTCAACGTCGAATTGCCCTTCTCGGTGACCGAAAACGCTCAGTTCGAGGACGATTCGTCGGTTTTCGTCACCGCGTGCGTGGGAAACACGTCGGTAAGAGTGAGAAGAGCCAACGAACTCGGCATAAAAGCGGAGGTGTGCTTTACCGCGGCTGTATGCGAAAGCAAACGCTGCTCTTTCATAAGCGCTTTGCAGGAAGGGGAAGAAGTGCCGAAAAACGACGCCGCGGTCAGCGTTCACATAGCGGCAAGCGGCGAAGAGTTGTGGGACGTGGCTAAGAAAACGGGTTGCGCACCCGAACGTATTATGGCTGAAAATCCCGGGCTCGAACTGCCTCTTAAGGGCGGCGAGCGAATACTCGTTTACAGAAATATCGAGTCGTAATATTGACATTTTACTCGGGCGGTGTTATAATTTACTTATGAATAAAACCGTAACTGTTCAAGTCAACGCAAAAATCAATCTTTCGTTATACGTCGTCGGCAGGACCGAGCGATATCATACGCTTAATTCCGTTGTGGCGTCGGTGGATATTTCCGACGTCATTTCGGCGCGTACGGCGGAAGAGGACGAGATGATTTTTTCGGATAAAACAATCGATTGCGAAAAGAGTAACGCGTACGCCGCGCTGAAATATATGAGGAGTAAATACTCGTTGCCCTGCGTATCGGTTTCCGTCCGCAACGTCATTCCGTGCGGAGCGGGGCTGGGAGGTTCTAGCGCCGATTGCGCGGGGGTAATTCTCGCCGTCAACAAGCTGTTCTCGCTCGATCTGACGCTAAACGAAATGCGCGACGTTGCAAACAGTTTCGGAAGCGATACGGCGTATATGCTGACCGGCGGATTTGCCGTATTGAAGGGCAGGGGCGAGCTTATCGAGCGGTTTGAAAGCGCGTTTTCGCCCTCCGTGCTAATTGCCTATAAAGGCTCGGTGAGCACGAAAGAGTGCTTTTCGTTGTTCGACCGACGAAACGACGGCGAGCGCGCAAAAAACAGCGACGAACTCGTTTCTGCGTTGCAAAACGGTGACGACGCCGCCGCTACGGAACTTGTCGAAAACGACCTTACGAGTTTTTCTGCGGCGTTAAACGACGGAATAACGCGTATTTTTGAACTTGCCGGGCGGCGAAAATGCGTTATGACGGGCAGCGGATCGGGCGTCGTTATTTTCGGCGGAGACGAAAACTTGGTAAAAAATCTCGAAAAAGAGGGAATAACCGTGATAAGAACGCGCATTTTGCCGTCGTCTCGAAGATAAAAAGCCTGCTTAAAGCCGCAAAGAGTATAGAAATATGACGTAAAGACTATAATCTCCTTTGAAAAACAAGGAGGTTTTTTATTATGAAAAAAAATAATTCGGTTGCAAGCCGCGTCGGCTTTGCTTCGGTAGCTTTAATTTTTGCTTTTTGCGTGATATTTTCGGGTTGTAACGTAAATAATAACGCAAAGAGCGGTAATCTTCTCCGATTGCACGTACGTGCAAACTCCAATCAACCCGACGACCAGGCTGTTAAAATGATAGTTAAGGAGGCTGTGGTGAACTACCTCGAGCCTCTGCTTAGCTCGGCGGACGACATGGAAACGGCGATAAAGTTGGTCGGGCAAAAGATTGACGAGCTGGAAAAGCTATGCGACCGAACGCTTAAAGAGAACGGCAAAACCTATTCTTCGGAAGTCGTCGTGCACAGCGAGTACTTTCCTACGCGCGCTTACGAAAACGTGGTGGTCGAAGCCGGCGTGTACGACGCGATAATCGTCAGGTTGGGCGAAGGCGCGGGCGACAACTGGTGGTGCGTCGTTTATCCGCCGTTGTGCTTCGTTAAATCGAGCGAAGAGGGCGTGCATTACAAGAGCAGGATAGCCGAGCTGTGGAGAAGGTTTATTTCAAGCAGAAAATAAACGGAGGGTATATGTTAACAAGAAAAAAAGTAATTTTATCGGCGGCAATATGTCTGATTGCGGCGCTTACGGCGACGTTTTCCGGCTTTTCCGTGGCGAGAGCGGCAAACATCGTCAAGGGCGACACGACGGCAAACGTTAAAGCGGTTCAAACCCGTTTGTCAGCGTTGGGCTATTACAAGTACACGATCGACGGAATATGGGGCAGCCGAACGCGAACGGCTGTAAAAAACTTCCAGCGCGACTACGGACTTACGGTGGACGGAATAGTGGGGGCGAATACCGAAAAAGCGCTTAAAATAACGCTCACGGGCGGCGGCGGAACGAGCAGCTCTACTATTTCTTCGGCAAATCTCGATTTGCTTGCCCGGTGCGTATACGCCGAGGCGCGCGGAGAGCCGTATACGGGTCAAGTCGCGATAGCGGCGGTCGTGCTCAACAGAGTAAAATCGCCCTCGTTTCCCAACACCATATCGGGCGTAATATATCAGAAAAACGCGTTCACCTGCGTAAACGACGGGCAGATCAATCTCACGCCGAATTCGAGCGCGTATTCCGCGGCAAAGGACGCGCTGAACGGATGGGATCC
>JBJFAC010000147.1:0-4057 GCA_051887715.1 Candidatus Neoclostridium sp. | reverse complement strand
GAATATACGGGGCAGAAATTCCTCGGACATACCTATTCCCGTGTCCTCGATCTCCGTTTGGTACATTACGTATCCAGCGTGCGGAGAGGGCACTTCCTTAAGGCGCATAGTGACTTTTCCTCCCGACGGCGTGTATTTCAACGCGTTGCTGAGAATATTGAGGAATATTTCGCGCAGTTTGGTTGCGTCGCATATAACGTCCTCGTGCTCCACGTCGACCGTGCGCGTAAATTCGATGCCCTTTTCCGCCATCTGCGAATCGAACAGCGAAAACAGAGTATCGTTGAAAGCCTTTGCGTTCCAATAGGTTTCTTCAAACGTAGTCTTGCCGCTTTCGATACGCGCCATTTCAAGCACGTTATTGATGAGAGACAGTAAAAACTCGTTTGACGTTTGTATCTTTTTGATATAAGCCCTGGCAAGCTCTTTGTCGTCCAGATGCTTATCGAGCAGCTCCGTAAATCCGATTATCGCGTTCATCGGAGTACGGATATCGTGGGACATATTAAACAGAAAGGCGGATTTTGCGGCGTTTGCGGCGTTGGCTATTTCCAGCTGAGCCTTCGTGTCGGCCTTATCGTGCGCCTCGGTTATGTCGCGTCCCAGAATATTCGCTATACGGTCGCCGTTTTCGTCCGAGCCGAGGAAGATGTTTATTTCGTGCCACTCTATTCCCTTTTCGGTCTTTGCGGAATATTCCAGATTGCCGATATAGCCCGTTTCGTTTTCGCGCTTTCTCAGCGCCGAAAGACTGCTGAATTTGCCGAAAGCCTCGATATAATCTTCCGTTACGTAGCGAATCTTCTGATTATAAGCCGTTTCGTAGTCGTCGGTGGACTCGAAAATCTTTACGAATTCCTTCATTCCCGTGCCGACGATAAGGCTGTATTTTCCGCTGACCAGATTGAGCGTAAGGTTATAGCTGTAAAGCGTTTTGGTAATATCGGAAAGAATCTGATCCTTTGCCGCAACCGCTTTCAGTTCGTTTTCGCGGCGCTCCTGCGCTTCGTGAGTTTCGGTAATATCGCGCCCGAGAATGTTCGCCGTGGGATTGCCGTCCTCGTCCACGCCCATAAACGCGTTGACCTCGTACCAGCCGAGCCCGTCGGCTGTTGCCGCCGCGTATTCCTTTCTGCCGATGTAGCCGCTGAGCTCGCGCTGCCTGCGAAGAGCGTCCAGCGAGAAGTTGTCCGCCATATCCTTGCGGTATTCGGGCAGAACCTTTTCCATAAGATATCCGCAGGCGGTGTCGAAGTCGTCCGTCTGAGAAAAATGATTTATCAGCTCTTCCATACCCGTGCCGACGATAAGGCTGTATTTACCCGTGTTGAGGTTTACCGTCGCATTATAGCTGTAAAGCGTTTTGGTAATATCGGAAAGAATCTGATCCTTTGCCGCGGAAGCCTTCAGCTCGCGCTCCTTCGCCTCCTGCTGTTCGTGCGCCTCGGTGGTATCTCTGCCGAGAATATTCGCCACAGCAACGCCGTCCTCGTTGGTACCGATAAACAGATTTATCTCGTGCCATTCGTCCTGGTCGTCTGTGATGACTCTGTACGTAAGAGAACCTATATAGCCCGACGCGTTCGCTTTATTTTTCAAGGCGCGCACGCCGATAAGCTCCTCGAACCTATCCTTGTATTCGGGCGCTATGTTTTTAATCAGCTTTGCGTGCAACAGAACGTAGTCGTCGTTATGCTGCATAGCCCTTAAAACCCTGTCCATACCCGTTCCGGTAATAAGCGAGTATTTCCAGGTTTCAAGATTTACCGTGACGTTGTAGCCGTACAGCATTTTGGTGACGCCGGAAAGCAGCTGGTCGCGCGCCATTGCCGCTTTTTGCTGGTTTTCACGCTGTTCCTGTCGTTTATGCGCGTCGGTTATATCTCTTCCGAGGATATTCGCGATCGGTTCGCCCGATTCGTCGGCGCTTATGAACACGTTTATTTCGTGCCATTCCTCGCCGTAATCGGTGAGCGCGCCGTATTCCAGATTGCCGATAAAGCCGTTGGCGTTGGTCCTTGCTCTCAGCGAGTCAAGCCCGGCAAGAGCGGCAAACTGAGGCACGTATTCGGGATCCAGATAGGACAACTTTTTCCTGTACGCCGATTCGTAATCGTCGGTGGATTTGAATATCTCCATAAACTGAGTCATACCGTTGCCGATAATCATACTGTATTTGCCCGTTCTCAGATTGAGCGTCAGGTTATAGCTGTACAGCATTTTCGTCAGCTCGGACAGAATCTTGTTTTTATCCGACGCCGCGCGCAGTTCTTTTTCGTTCTTTTCCTGCGCGTTATGAGCAACCGTTATGTCGCGCCCGAGAATGTTCGCTATTCTCGTTCCGTCCTCTTCCGTGTTGATGAACACGTTTATTTCGTGCCACTCGTATTCGTCGTCGCCGGGGTACAGAACGGGATATTCGAGGCTTCCCCTGAACCCGTTTTCCGTTAGATCGTTCTTTGCGGATTCAAAATTAATCAGCTCGTTGAAGCGGCTTGCGTACGACGGGTGAAGCACCGTGTCGTGAAACGCGGCAAGCTCCGCCTGATTGCCGTGCTTTTTATATTCCTCGACCGTCCTTTCCATTCCCGTGCCGGTGATAAGCGTGTAGTTGCCGGTGGCAATGTCGATCGTGAGGTTGTAGCTGTACATTATCTGGGTGATCTGCGACAGCACTCGGTCTTTCTTCGCGGGAGCCGTTTTAAGCTCGTTATCCGTCTTCCACGCCGAATAGCTTTTTTCGATGAAAAAATTCAGCGTTTCCTTCAGCAGCGCGTAGGCGCCCTGCTTTTCCGTGTCGGTTTTCCTTTTAACGCGCGACAGTACGTCCTTTATCTTTTGCTCGTCCAAGCCCGCCGCCGAAGTCTTTTCAAGTATTTCCTCGTCCTTTTGAGTTACCGAAAGCGCCTGACCGGCAAGCACCTTGCCCAGAACGCGCCCGTCCGGCAAAACGACGGGGATGGAAAAATCCCAAAAGCCGAAGGGACACTCGTACGCACCGTCCGCATTGGATTTCCAGGTGGCGCGACAACGCTCCAGCCCTTTTTCGCAGGACTGAACAGTCTTGCAAAATTCCGTCATTCCGAAATCCTCGGACACCTGCCTGCCCTCGTTGTCGACGATCACCGTCGCCATTCCGCAGCTTTTCGACCAGTTGTCCAGCAGTCTGTACAACTGCTCCATATCGCAAAATTCTTTCAAGTCTATCCCTGCCGCTTTGGTTGTTTCTTTCGTTCCGTCCATCGGTCTTTCCTCTTCGGTAATAACAAAATAGTTTTTCGATCGTTTAAGCGCTTACTTTATCCATCTGCTAAGAGTTTTTGCCAGCGTCCTTAGATCGAGGGGCTTAGCAATATGCTCGTTCATGCCCACGGTTTTCGCCGCCTGAACGTCCTCCGCAAAGGCGTTTGCCGTCATTGCGATAACGGGTATGCGCTTGCAATATTCGCGGTTCATGGCGCGAATGGCTCTCGTCGCGTCGTAACCGTTCATATTCGGCATCTGAATGTCCATAAAGACGAGATCGTAATATCCGTCCCGACAAGCAGCGATTTTATCCACGGCTTGCGTGCCGTCCGAGGCGCGCTCGACGGTGAGCCCTGCCATTTCCAGAATTTCCGCGGCAATTTCCGCGTTGAGGTCGTTGTCCTCCGCGAGAAGAACACGCTTACCGTGAAGACGCAGATCGGCAAGCTCTATTATCGGCGCCGTCTGCTCGGTTTGTCCGTCCTCGCCCACGAGAGCGCTGAACGTTTTCTCCAGTCTGGAACGGAAAAGCGGCTTGCTTATAAACGCGTTCGCGCCCGCCGCACGCGCGTCCTGCTCGATGTCCGACCAGTCGTAGGCGGAAATTATTATTATAGGAACGTCCTTACCCACGGCTCTTCGGATGGCTCTCGTCGTGGCTATGCCGTCCATATCGGGCATTTTCCAGTCGATTATACAGGCGAAAAAGTCGCGGTTTTTGCAATGGCGGTCCACCACGCATTCCACGGCTTCCATACCGGTGGTAACGCCGTAGGGTTTCATTCCCAGATCCTCCAGCATACCGCAGCAG
>JBJFAC010000146.1:0-4087 GCA_051887715.1 Candidatus Neoclostridium sp. | reverse complement strand
TTAACGCTATGGGGCACACGGGCGCATACACCGTGGAACAGCTGAAAATTCTTTTGAATAAAATGCACGCCGACTTCCCCGCTTCGGAAATTTACTACGTCTATTCCTTGCCCGTGCCCAACAATTACCGCGGCGGCAAATATACTACGGAATACGGCAACCTCATCACCGGAATGAAGGCGTTCGTTGCCGAAAGCGACTGGCTGGTCGGCATCGACCTCGAAAGCAGTCTCACCTTGAACGGCGAACCGATAGCCGAAGACTTCCGCTCCGACGGAATACATCTGTCCGACGCGGGCTACGTCAAGTGGGCGCAGGCAATTAACTCCGCAGTGTTCGGAAATTAAAAAACAATAAAACGCTTATCCGAAAATAAGAAACAAGCGAAAAAAGTCGGCAAAAAACGTCGGCTTTTTTCGTTTTGTGCGCCGCTTCGCCGCTTTGCGGTTTATCGCCGTACGCTTAATCGGGGCGTATATCGGGCGGTGAAGTCATAATTTGCCACTCTACCGACGGTAGAGTACTAAAAAACGTTGACTTTTAGCCGTTTTTGTGCTATTATTTGAATATGGATATTGAAAAATTAAAAAGCATAATAGCGTCTAATATACTTACGTTTCGCAAAAACAGCGGACTGACGCAAGCCGAGCTTGCCGAAAAGCTCAACTACTCGGACAAAGCGGTTTCCAAGTGGGAGAGGGGCGACGGCGTGCCGGACGTGCCCGTTTTGTGCGATATGGCGGAGATATTCGGCGTTACGCTGAACGACTTCGTGACCGTTCCGACCAAAAAGAAAGCGCCGCCCGTGCGCGCCACCAGAGTGGTTATATCCTGCCTGTCGGTTGCGATAGTATGGCTGGTGGCAACGCTCGTCAGCGTGATAATGTCCATAGCGGTGCCTTGGTTTAAGTACGGCTGGCTTGCGTATATATACGCTCTGCCCGTGTCGTTCATAGTGCTGACGGTGTTCACCGCGGTGTGGCGGCGAAACGTACTGCTGTTCGTAAGCGTGTCCGGGCTGGTGTGGACGACTATCCTGTCGGTAGTTTTATCGTTGCCGTTCGTGCCGAACGTAGCGCTTCTGTTCGTATTGGGCGCGCCGCTCGAATTTATGGCGATATTGTGGTTTTTCCGACCTTTTGCCAAGAAAAAATAGATAATTCTGCCAAAAAGCGCAAGGTGCGGTTAAATAATTGACTACTGCGTCGCCTTGTGATATAATTAAAAAAACTAAGCAAAAACGATTTCTTTCGGAGAAAAAAAAGTGATTGACGACGAGGACAAAAAAAACAGCAAAGCCGCTTCCGGCAGGTCGGAAGCGCCCGGATCGCAGTCGGGAGGAAAAAAAAAGAACTCCCTTTTTTCCGCTGTGAAAAACGATAAAAAAACTGCCGATAAAGGCAAAAAAAACGCCGATAAAACTGAAAAACCGGTCGTCGGCGCAGAAAAATCCGCGGCGCACTCGTCGGTAATAGACGAGAGCATTCTCGCGTACAAAAAAAAGAAAGAAATTAAAAAAGAAGCAAAAAAAGGCGTTCAGAACAAAGCCGTAAACCGCTACGATCCCGATCCCGCCGTGGGACTTTCCGACGCGCAGGTTGCCGAAAGAACGGAGCAGGGCGCCGTTAACGCCACCAAAAACAACAACGGTAAAACGTACGGCTCGATTCTTTACAACAATATATTCACGTTTTTCAATATGCTCACGTTCGCAGTCTTTATCGCAATGATATTCGCGATAAAAGAGCCGAAGGAGCTAAGCAAGCTGTTCTTTATGGCGATCGTTATGATCAACGTCGCGCTGGGAATAATACAGGAAATCAAGTCCAAGCGCGCCACCGACAGGCTGAAGCTGGTCACCGCCGCCACCGCGCAGGTAATACGCGGAGGACAAAAAAAGAGCGTTCCGACGGCTGCGGTCGTGCTCGACGACGTTATACTGTACGAAACGGGCAAGCAGATATGTGCGGACAGCATCGTGCTTTCGGGTGAGGTGGAGGTAAACGAATCGTTATTGACCGGCGAAAGCGAGCCCGTGATCAAAAAAGCCGGAATGCCGCTTTTTTCGGGCAGTTTCGTGGTGGGCGGCTCGTGCGTTGCCCGCGTGGACAAGGTGGGCGCGGACAATTACGTGGAAAAGCTGTCCTCGTACGCGCGCCGTTATAAAAAACCGAAAAGCGAAATGCGCGCGTCGGTCACCGGCGTGATAAAGGCGGTCACCTGCTTTATCGTGCCCATTGCGATCATAATGCTGATGACCGGAATAAACAACAACGGCATCGGCAATCTCAACAGCGTTATACAGGGTGTGTGCGGCTCGATAATCGGAATGATCCCGTCGGGTATGTTTTTGCTTACTTCGGTTGCGCTGTATCAAAGCGTAATACGGCTTTCACGCCGCAAAATAGTCGTCAAGGATCTGTACTGCATCGAAATGCTGGCAAGAGTAAACGTGCTGTGCCTTGACAAAACGGGCACGATAACCGACGGAACTATGCGCGTTGCGGAGGTAGAGGATTGCGTCGGAGGCGCGCTCGGCGCTTCGATCGGCGACGTTATCGGCAGTATGATGGTGGCAACGGGCGACAACAATATGACCGCCATTGCGCTCATCGACAAATTCGGTTATTCCAAAAAGTATACGGCGACGGCGGTAGTGCCGTTTACGTCGCAGAAAAAGCTGTCGGCGGTGTCGTTCGGCGACGATGGTACGTTCGTGCTGGGCGCGCCCGAATTCGTTATGAAAAAACTGCCGGCGAAAATAGAGGAAAAAATGCGCTCGTACGCACAGAACGGTCTGCGCGTGATTATGCTTGCGCACAGCGATCAGTCCATAAAGGAGCACGACGTTCCCGAAAAGGTAACGCCCGTGTGTCTGATCGCGATAGAGGACCATATCCGTCCAGAAGCGCCCGAAATAATCGAGTGGTTCAAGAATAACGACGTAAAAGTCAAGATAATCAGCGGAGACAATCCCGTCACCGTTGCGGAAGTGGCGAAAAGAGTGGGCGTGGAGAACGCCGACAGATATATTTCGCTGGAGGGGCTCACCACTCAACAGGTGGAGGAGGCTGCTCCAAATTACACTGTTTTCGGCAGAGTCAGCCCCGAGCAAAAATGTATTCTCATCAAGGCGCTTAAAAGAAAAGGCGACAACGTCGCTATGACGGGCGACGGCGTAAACGATATTCTCGCGATGCACGAGGCGGACTGCGCGATAGCGATGGGCACGGGCTCGGACGCCGCCAAAAACGTGTGCCACCTGCTTTTGTCCGACTCGTCCTTTTCGGCGTTGCCGCTGGTCGTGCGCGAGGGCAGACGAGTGGTCAACAACGTTCAGAATTCGTCCGCGCTTTATCTTATGAAAACGTTTATGTCGGTCGTGCTCTCGATAATAGCGGTGATTTTGTCGCTTGCGGGCGTCAGCGAAGGCAGTTACTTTTTCGATACGAGCAATCTGCTCGCGCTTGAATTCTTCATAATAGGCTTGCCGTCGATAGTGCTTGCCACACAGCCGAACGACAGGCTTATATCGGGTAAATTTTTGTCCAACGTGTTCAAAAAAGCCGTGCCTTGCGGAATAGGACTGGTCTTCACGGTCATGACCATATACCTCGTTAATATGTCGCCGCTGATGACCTTCGAGCCGGGCGAGTACACGACCATTCTGGTGTGCGGAACGGTGTTTACAGGCTTTTTCGCGCTGGTAAAAATATGTATGCCGATGGACAGATTCAAGGCGGTCACGTGCGTGGTCACGTTCGTTTTGTGCGTGTTCGCAATGACCGGACTTATTACCATAGCAAATCTTATGAAGCTGGATCTGTTCGGAGCGGGAACCATGTCGCTTTTCAACCTGCCGTTCGGAACGGTGACCTTCCTTTTGTCGGTGGTATTCGCGTCGTACTTTATTCTGTCTTTGTGCGACGCAGTGATAGTTGCTTTGGACAGAAGCGGCGCTTCTGCAAAAAATAAAATAAAATAACGGAGAAATATTATGGAAATCAACCAACTTAAACGTAAATTCATCGAGATCTACGGCGGCGACGAAAAGGATCTTCGAGTCTTTTCCGCGGCGGGACGAGTT
>JBJFAC010000145.1:0-4102 GCA_051887715.1 Candidatus Neoclostridium sp. | reverse complement strand
GTTGCAGGTCTTCCTATGCCCTTTTCTTCCATTGTTTTGACCAGGCTGGCTTCCGTATATCTTGCCGGCGGCTTGGTGAATTTCTGTTCGTATGAATGAGAAACGAAATCCAGCCGTTCTCCTTCCGAGAGCACGGGAAGCTTAACGCCCATTTCGTCGTCCTTTTCTTCCTGATAATTGCTGTACACGGCCGTGTAGCCGGCAAACAGCGGCGTTTTTCCCGAAACTTTGAACGTATAATCTCCGGCGGATATTTCGGCGTTTACCGTATTGTACTCGGCGTCGCTCATCTGACTTGCGAGGAATCGTTCGTATATAAGCTTGTAAAGTTTGTAATTTTCGTTGCTTAAAGCGCCTTTTAAGCTTTCCGGCGTGCGTTCGAGCGTTATGGGACGAATGGCTTCGTGCGCGTCCTGAGCGGATTTCTTGCTTGCGTACACGTTGGGCTTTGCGGGCACAAATTTTTCGCCGTAATTTTTAGCTATATACTCCCTTGCCGCTTTCTGCGCTTCGGGCGACACTCTCGTAGAGTCGGTACGGATATATGTGATAAGCGCGATGTGTTCTCCGCCTATATTTACGCCCTCGTAAAGTGCTTGCGCCGCCGCAGAAGTTTGTTTAAGACTCATTCCCAGCTTATTGAGCGCGTCCTGCTGCATAGAGCTTGTGATAAACGGCGCCGGGGCGTGAGATTTAGCCACCTTTTTGACTACTTTTTTGACAAAGTAGTTTTCGCCGCTTAGATCGGACAGAACTTCGTCAAGCTGATCGCGATTGCCTATCTTGAATTTTTTGCCGTTTTTCTTTTCCAGCGCCGCGCGCATAGCAAAGCCTTCTGCGTTTTTCAGGTTGGAAAAGAACGTCCAGTATTCTTCCGGTTTAAAGTTACGTATTTCGCGTTCGCGTTCGACGATAAGACGAAGCGTTACCGACTGTACTCTGCCGGCGGAAAGATTATTGCGTATTTTCTTGCACAGAACGGGCGACAGCTTGTAGCCGACCAGTCGATCGAGCACGCGTCGCGCCTGCTGTGCATCCACGAGATTCAGATTTATCGTTCTGGGATGCGCCAAGCCGTTTTTGACCGCTTTTTCGCTTATTTCGTTAAACTCCGCGCGAACGGGCTGATCGGGCGACAATCCCAGAATATTCGCAATATGCCATGAAATAGCCTCGCCTTCGCGGTCCGGGTCGGTCGCAAGATAAACGGCTTCCGCCTTTTGCGCCAGATTTTTCAGTTCTTTTACCGTTTCGACCTTATCGGGCATTATTTCGTATTTGGGCTCGAAGTCCTTTTTTACGTTAACGGCAAGCGTCTTTTGCGGCAGATCGCGAACGTGTCCTTTCGTGGCGAAAACCTTGTAACCTTTGCCCAGGTATTTTTCCACGGTTTTAACTTTTCCCACACCTTCTATAACTACTAATTTCAATGTCTAATCTCCGTTTTTGCTGAATTCGTTTGCGCTGATTTTTCTTATCAGCCCTTTAATTTCAAGTCCGGTGACAGCAACCGAAACCTGTTGCGGCTTCATTTCGAGTTTTTCCACTATATCGTCGAAGGACACGCTGTCCTCGGTTTTGAAAAGCTCGTAAATTCTTGCCGCGTCCTGCGACAATTCGATTTTTTCTTGACTTGTCTGTTTTTGCGTTTTGACTCCGTAGTGCGTAAGAATATCTTCTCCGCTTCTCGCAATTAACGCTCCTTCGTACAGTAAAGCGTTCGTGCCTTCCGAACGTATGTTTCCCACGTTACCGGGCACGGCAAATACGTCGCGACTTTGATCGAGCGCGAACTTAGCCGTTATCAGCGCTCCGCTTTTCGCGCCCGCCTCTACTACGCACACGCCCTTGCTGAGTCCGCTTATAAGGCGGTTTCTTTCCGGAAAAGTAAAGCGGGTAGCCGGCATATTGGGCAAATATTCGCTCATTATGGCGCCGCCGTTATCGAGTATTCTTTCGGCAAGCGGTAAGTTTCCCACGGGTCCTATTTTATTAAGACCGCTTCCGATAACCGCAACCGTTTTGCCTTTTGCTTCCAACGCCGCCTGATGCGCGTACGAATCGATACCGGTAGCAAGTCCGCTTACTATCGTAAATCCGTTTTCCGCAAGCGTTCCGGCAATTTTCTCCGCCATATTCTTGCCGTACGCCGAACAGGAACGCGTTCCCACAACGGCAAAGCATTGGCTTGAAAACAGTTTAGCATTGCCCTTATAGTAGAACACGTACGGTGCAGCCACCTCCGGCTGACGCAAAGGCTTACCGTAAAACGGATTATAAATGGACGCAACTTTTATTTCGGAACGCACCAGCCTCGTCAGACAGTCGCCTATAAACTGTTCCGAACGGTAACGCATCAAAAGATCGTATTTATCGGCAAAAATTTCGCGAAGCTTTTCGTCGGACGTAAAATCGTTCCACACAGACGAAACCGAACCGCACCGCTTTATCGCTTTGGACTGGCGCGAAACGGATACTCCGCCCAGCGACATCCAGAACAATATTTCGCTGTCGCTTAACATTTTTTAACGCTCCTGTCGAGATTTCTGTATTGAAGAGCCTCGCTTATATGGCAAGCCTCTATGTTTTGTTTGCCGTCGAGATCGGCAATGGTCCTTGCGACTTTAAGAATACGGGTATACGCTCTCGCGGTGAGTCCCATTTTGTCGAACGCCGTTTTAAGCAATTTTTCGCTTTCGCCGTCCAGAGCGCAATACTTTTTAATCATTTCACCGTTCATTTTCGAGTTGCTGTAAACGCCGGTGCCTTTGTACCTTTCCAGCTGAACGCTTCTGGCTTTGTTTAACCTTTTTTTGATTTCTTCACTGCTTTCGGCGTATCCCTTCTGCGCCAGATCGTCGTACGTAACTCCGTTTACTTCGATCTGAAGATCTATTCTGTCCATCAGCGGTCCGGAAAGACGCGAAACGTATTTGCTTATCTGAAGCGGAGTGCAGGTACATTCTTTGATTTTTGAGCCGTAATACCCGCACGGACAGGGGTTCATACTTGCAACCAACATAAAATTCGCAGGGTATTCCACCGTTCTTGCCGCGCGGGAAATGGTTATTACGCCGTCCTCTATCGGTTGACGCAGATTTTCAAGCGTAACTCTCGAATATTCCGGCATCTCGTCCAAGAAAAGAACGCCGTTGTGTGCAAGGCTCATTTCGCCGGGCTTTGCCATAGTTCCGCCGCCGGTCAGAGCGATACTGCTCATCGTATGGTGCGGGGAGCGGAACGGTCTTCTGCTGACTATTCCTTCGTTTTCGTCGAGAATGCCTGCAACGCTGTGAATTTTCGTGGTTTCGAGCGCCTCGTCCAGCGTCATATCGGGCAAAATGGTGGGAATGCAACGCGCAAGCATGGTTTTTCCCGCGCCGGGAGGTCCTACCATAAGTATATTATGACCGCCTGCCGCCGCGATTTCAAGCGCGCGTTTAGTGATAAACTGACCTTTTACGTATTTGAAATCCTCTTTATAACGAAAATCTACAGTCGAAAGCTTTTTCGTTTCAATCGGCTCTATTTCAATTTCGCCGTTCAGAAATTCAACCGCCTCACGCAACGACGAACAGGCGTACACCTCTATTCCATCGATATAGCAAGCCTCTGCGGCGTTTGCCTTTGGCAATATGACCTTATTATATCCCTTTTCTTTTGCGGAAATAAGTATGGGCAGTATGCCTTTTACGTGGCGAAGAGTTCCGTCAAGCGACAACTCGCCCACGTAGACGAAGTCTCCGGTGTTAAATACCTGCTCGGTCGCTCTCAGAATTCCGACGGCTACTCCGAGGTCGTATATCGAGCCCTCTTTTTTGGTGTCGGCAGGAGCAAAATTAACGGTTATTTTCTTAGGCGTGAACATAAAGCCGCTGTTTTTGATCGCGCTTCTGACGCGTTCGCGCGATTCCTTGATCGCTGCGTCCGGTAGCCCGACTATCTCGAATCCGGGCAGACCGTTGTTTATATCGATTTCAAGACTGACCTCGTAGCCTTTTATGCCCTGAAGGCCAAAGCTTCTTATTTTGGATAACATTATTTTCTCCCGTTCCTATAACGATTTTATTTCAGGAAATACGCGACGGAGTCAGCAAAAGAA
>JBJFAC010000144.1:0-4106 GCA_051887715.1 Candidatus Neoclostridium sp. | reverse complement strand
AAAACTAAGCGTTTGGTGCGGCAAACTAAGCGCATAACGAGGTCGAAACGCAGGATACGCTTAGTATTTTTTATTGATTTTTTGCTTTTATAGTGCTATGCTGTTATTGTCGACGGGGAAAGGCGCCTCTCCGTCGGACGATAAAAAACAAAAACAAAGGAGAAAAAAGTTATGATCTGTAAAAAGTGCGGAGCGGAAAATCCGAACGGAGTACTGTTCTGCGGCAAATGCGGCGAACGTATTGACGGCAAGGTCAAGTGTCCGTCGTGCGGCAAATACGAGCCGAGCGAAAACTTTTTTTGTTCCGACTGCGGAGCGAGAATGGACGGCAAAAAGGTTTGTCCGCAATGCGGAACGCCGGCGGAAGGACAGTATTGCCCCGCGTGCGGCGCGCCGATTTACGGAGACGAAATAGGCTCGGCGGTAAAAACGGTCAACAACAAAAGCAAAGCAGGCGAAAAGTCTAAGCTGATCGTCACGAAGATATTGACGATAGTGTGCAATGCAAATTTTTTGCAAACCGCGCTTTTATCGCTCTTGTTTATCTTTTTGGTGGGCTATAACGGCGTGACAACGGCTTCGGGCGAATCGAAAATCGAGGTAAAAAGCGTGTTTTCCGTGTTTTCCTCCAACTGGCTGTGCGCGGTAACGTTTTTCGTGGCGCTGGCTGCGATGCTCGTTTTCGCGGTAATATCCGTATTGCGGTTTACCAAAACGCTGAAAGGCGACGACAAGCAGAATCTGCCGCTCGTTGCCGCCGTTCCGGTGGTCGCGTATTACGCTTTTTGTATTATCTTTAAGATGCTAACCAGCCAGGAAGTCGTCTACAGTCTCAATTCTTATATTTTTAACATGGCAACGAATAGTATCGTCACTTTGAATGCGGTTACGGTCTTCGGAATGGTTTTCTTGCTTATCTGCTATCTGGCGTCGCTTGTGCTCCACGTCGTTTTGACCTGGGACAAGAAAAACGCCAAGCGCAGCGTTGTCCGAGCGGTCACCGCGGGCGCCGGAATTCTTTTGGCTTTTATTACTATGGAATTATTAGGCGGCGCGACCGTTAATTATGTACAAGAAGAGATTGGAGAAAGTACTTCACAATACATAAAGATAGCGTCTTCTTTTTGGAATTTAGCCGACGCTCTTGAAAATGCAAATGTTTCTGAAGAAGCCGTGGGTGCGCTCCCCGTCGTGACTTCGCTGTTCGGTGTGCTTAGCGTTTGCGTGCTTGCGGTCGTAATGCTGACGTTTATCAACAAGCTGGACAAAAGCGACGATCTTATTTCTACGGTCTGCGCGTCAATAGCCGCGGTTTTGTCGCTTATCTTTATGATGACCGCGCTCAGTACGTGCGGTTCGGTCACGAGTAACGTGCAGGATGCTTACAAAAACGCCTTTTCGTCGCCGATGAGCGTGGCGGTGTTCGTGTTATCGCTTTTAACGCTTGCCGGCTCCGTTGCGACCAACGCGGTCAGGAAAAAATACGGCGACTACGATCCAAGCCGCGGAGCTTTTCCGTATCCGAGATACGAAGAGCACAATACCTCGGTCGATCAATAATCATAATCTGCGATTTATCGGCATTAACACCACCGATGAACAAAAACTCCTCTCTCCGTAACTAACGGGGTAGAGGAGTTTTTTTGCGTTAAAAACGGGCGAGGATCACACTTTTTTGGGCTTTAAGGCGAGCTCGGCTTGCGCTATTGCGTCGGTGGAATTTTCCAGATGACAAACGAGGAAGGAATAAATTGTATCGATAATGGCAAGCTGGGCAATTCTCGAGCTCAAGCCTAATATTCTGTAATTGGTTTCGTCGGAAACGGTGCAAAGCACTATATCGCTGACCTTATCGATGGGGGATTTGCTCAGATTGGTGACGGCGACGGTGGTGGCTCCGTTCTGCCGCGCAAGCTCCATTGCCTGAATTATGTCCTTGGACGAGCCCGAATGGGAAATGCCCACGAGCACGCTCTTCGCGTCGGTGTGCGCGGCGGCGATCGCCTGCATATGATTGTCCGTATAAGCGTGCGCGTTCAAGCCCAGCCTCAGCAATTTGTGCGAGGCGTCTATCGCCACGGCGGCGGAATTTCCCAGCCCGCAAATCAGAATACTGTCCGCGCCCAGAAGAGCCTCGCAACAACGCTCCAGAGCGTCTCCGTCGATAGCGCGCCTGGTCTTTTCCAGCGAGCAGTAAATATCGTCGCACACTTTCTGAAAAATATCGCCCGCTTTGTCGCTTTTCGTTATGTTCTCGTTTATGGGATGAGCGGTCGTGTCCTGCGCGATGGCGATTTTTAATTGCTGATACCCCTCAAATCCCAGCCGCTTGGCAAAACGCACTACGGTTGCCTCGCTCGTCCCGGATTTTTCCGCAAGCTCGGTAATGAAAAGCGGAAGCACGCGCGTCGGATCCTGCATCAAAAAGTCCGCAATCTTTTTTTCCGCCTTGCTGAACGTGTCGTAATGTATCTTGATATTTAAAATAGTCTTGGTCATAGTTTCACCTTTCGTAACGTATTTATGAAAATGATTTTCATAATTTAAGTATAACACACTTGAAAAGAAAAGTCAAGCGAAAGAAAAATAAAAATTTTTTTCAAAAAATTGCGCTAAACGCTTGAAATTTAATTGTATTTATGATAGAATGAGAGCGAAATAAAAATAATTTTCAGGGAGCGGCTAATGAACGATTTTTTATTCACTCAGATTTTAACCGAATTGGAAGACGCGGTGGGCAGGGAAAACTGCTCGGTGCGCGAGATCGACAAGGTAACTCACAGCGTTGACTATTTCTGGCTGTCGCGTATGTGGGCGGACAGGGGTAGGCGTATGCCGGAGGCGGACTTTATCGTATCGCCCAAAAACGCGACCGAGACGTCCAAGGTCTTAAAGATCGCCAACTATTACAAGATCCCCGTAACCACCTGGGGCGGAGGCGGCGGAACGCAGGGCGGCGCTATTCCCGTTTGCGGCGGTATTCTTCTCGATACCAAGAGAATGAACGAGATATACGAGGTCAACACCGACAGCATGTACATTGAATGCGGCGCCGGCGCGATCTACAAGCATATCGAATGGGCGGCAAACGAAAAGGGATACGCGACGATGCACTATCCTTCGTCGCTGACCTGCTCGACCGTGGGCGGATTTTTGGCGCACAGAGGAATAGGCGTCGTTTCGACCAAGTACGGCAAAATCGACGATATGGTGCTGCAGATGGAGGTAGTTCTTCCCAACGGCGACATTATCAACACCAGCAGCGCGCCCAAGCACGCCGCCGGCCCCGATCTTAACCAGATCTTTATCGGCAGCGAGGGCACTCTGGGCGTGATAACCAAGGCGCAGATCCGCATTTACGAGCAGCCGGAAGCAAGGCGTTTCCGCGGTTTTTTGTTCAAGGATATGTCGTCGGCGTTCAAGGCGAGCAGGGAAATTCTGCAAAAATTCAAGCCTTCCGTAATGCGTTTGTACGACGAGGCGGAAACGTCCACGCTTATCAAAAAGATAGTGGGCGTGGAAAAGCCGGGCGCGTTTATGAACGTGGCGTACGAAGGCGTGAAGGAGCTGGTGGACGTGGAAGAAAAGATCCTTCTGGACACGTTCGGAAAGTACGGAGCGGAGGATCTGGGCAGCGAATACGGCGAAAAGTGGTGGAAGGAAAAAATTACCTTCTTCTATCCCGGTCATATGATGGATCTGCCGCAGATGTTCGGCACTATGGACACCATCGCGCCCTACGATAAGATCGAGAAAATTTATTGGGCGATGAAAAAAGCGGTGGAAACCAACTTCCCGCAGGCAAGATTTATCGCGCATTTCTCGCACTGGTACGAATGGGGCTGTATGATTTACGACAGATTTATAATAGACGAAAAGGACGTGCCGAAGGATCCCGTAGAGGCGATGCGCCTGCACAACGCGATGTGGAATCTGGGCGTGCGCACGGCTATTGCCAACGGCGGCGTAGTCAACGATCACCACGGCGTGGGCATCAAGCTCGGTCGTCTTATGAAAGAGCAGTACGGTCCCGCAATGCAGGTCTTTGAAGGCATTAAAAAATCGCTTGACCCGAACGGCATTATGAACCCGTTCAAGCTCGGATT
>JBJFAC010000143.1:0-4128 GCA_051887715.1 Candidatus Neoclostridium sp. | reverse complement strand
TCCGTAACCCTCTCACCGATCACGGAAATAAATCCCCCGTAATACCTCGCTTACGTATAGAGTACCGGCGTTTAAAAATAATAAGGTTTTTACACCTTTTCTCCCTGTTTTTAAACGTAAATCGGAAAAAATTTATAGCATTATATCATATCTTTTTACCGCTTGTCAAGCGTATGGGGTTTATAAACATTTAATATTTAATTTTGTTCGGTCGTCCGGCAACGCTTTCCTACGGAATAAAACGAACTGCGACTTCTTTCGACGTTTTTCGACGTTTTGCGACTTTTTCATACGTAATTCGCCGCCCGACCGACCGCCGCTCCAAGCCGCGATCCGGAGCGCAAAAAAACGGCTTTTGCGTGCAAACAAAAACCGTTTAAAGCGTACTTTTTTGTAAAAACCGAGCGGCTTTACGGTGCGGAAGCGTGCCGCAAAGCAAGCAGACGGGCAAAAATCAAACGCTTGGGCAGGAGACGTCCGAATACGTTCTCATAAGCTTTACCACCTCGTCGCGCGAATCGAGAAACAGCTTTGCAAGCGCGGGATCGAAATCCTTTCCGGCTCCGCGTTCGATTATTTCAAAGCATTGGTCTATCGGCATGGCGTCGCGATAACACCGCTTCTGCGACAGAGCGTCGAACACGTCGGCGATCGCCATTATTCTGGCGTGCAGGGGAATGTTTTCTCCCGAAAGCCCCTCGGGATAGCCCGTTCCGTCGTATTTTTCGTGATGGTATTTAGCCGTTTCGCAGGCTATCCTGCGGAATTCCTCGTCGCCGAGATTGACGAACACGGTTTTGATGATTTCTCCGCCTTTTGCCGCGTGCTCTTTTATAACGGCGTATTCTTGATCGGTGAGCTTGCCCGGCTTTCTCAGAATTGCGTCGGGCGTGGCTATTTTGCCTATGTCGTGAAGAGGCGCGGCGTTTTTAACGTTGTTCAGGTAATCGCGGTTCATCGCTTTTGCATAGCGCTTGTCGCGGCGCATTTTCTCCATTATCAGTTCCACGTACGCTCCGGTGCGCTTTATGTGTCCGCCTGTATTTAAATCGCGGCTTTCTACCATAGTCGCAAAGCCCTCCGCCAGCTCACCGTTGTATTGCGTCAGCTTGCGTATCGACGGATTTTCAAAATCCATATACATTCCGAGCAGCAGCATCGTGGGGCACACGGAAGTGAGCAGTACCTCCGGGAAAATTATCTGTACGATGAGTATTATTCCGGCTATCAGTATAAAAGACAGCGTGCCGGCAACCTTATCCGACGGCAAAAATCTGCGCCTGCTTATCGCAAGATACAGGATAAAGCCGTAGTGAATAAACACAGAAGCAAAGCAGACGTACACCGAAAAACCCATCGAATACGCCGTTATGCTCCCTTGGATATAGTCCAGACTGCCGATTCCCGCAATAATTAGTATTAAAGATACGATTCCCGGTATCGCAAGCATAATTTTCCGCGAGCGAGTGCTGTTTTTAAGCCCAACCAACTGGTCGTACATATACATCGCCGTGACTATTATGGTAAGATCCATAAAAAGGAAAAACAGTAGGTGCGCCGTCATATTCAGCCACAAGGGCACGACGTTAGCGTTGTTTACCGTCCACGCCGTCAGTCCGTCGAAAAACACAGCCCACGGCGCCAGCGCCATCATTACGTCGAACAGCTTGTTGGACGTAATTTTTTCCTTCCGCGAGACCTTCCGGTAGGTCACCACCACGTATAAAATTGCCAATATGCACCCTATCTGAAGCCTGATATACTGCATAAATATTCTCCCGTCCGGGTTTTTCCACGCTTTGACGCAGCAATACCGCCGCGTGAACCCGACGCATAACATTATAGCACATTTTCGCGATTTTTCCAGCATTTCAGGCGCAATTCGCCGCAGAAAAACGCTTTTTCTTGCCCCGCTTTGCTTTATTCCGTTGACAAAGCCCGTCCGTAGTGCTATAATGGAAACAAAAAAAGGATATTTTGTTTCCAATGAAAGACGCAATAATCGCTCAATCGATAGAGAGTCTTAAAAAAGACGGCTTGAAGTTCTCGGTCGACAGCCTTGCCGCTCGGCTGGGCGTATCGAAAAAAACCATATACAAATATTTCCCCGACAAAGAATCGCTTGCTTTTGCCGTTTTTGAAAAATATTTCTCGGACGCGCGCGAAAAGGCGGCGGAAATAGCAAAAAACCCGTCCGGGCGGCTGAACGGGCTTATTAAACTGCTTTTGGATTCGAAAATAATGACGCGCGACGAGGTTTTCAACAAATACGCGCTCAATCTTTCCGTTTCCGCCTTTGCAAAGCGCAAGGAAAGCGAGCTGTGGAACTGCGTTTTTGCTCTTTTGCCGCCGTGCGACGACGCAGTGCGCGTGATCGTGGAGGGCACGCTGGAAAGGCTGTCGGACGGACTTACCGATTGCGACGAAGTTATAAAAAGGCTGGAGGTTTTATGGTAAACGTTTTAAAATTGTTTGCGGTCGTTTGCGCCGCGTTTATTCTCGGCAAGCTGGTTTCAAAAATCCGACTGCCCGCCATTCTCGGCTGGCTTATCGCCGGCGTGATATTAGGTCCGTACCTTGCCGAAGTCGTGACCTTCGAGATCACCGAATCAACGTGGTATAAGGTGCTTATCAAGATTTTCGAGTGCTTTGCCGGCGTTATGATAGGGCGCGAGATAATTTTCAAAAAGCTGGCGAAATCCGGCAAGCAGATCATAGGAATCACCTTCGTTCAGTCGATAGGCACGTTCCTCGTGGTCAGCGCAACTTTCTGCGCCGTGTTTGCTCTTACGGATATTCCGTTCTGGCTGGGCTTCGTCTTCGGAGGTATCGCGCTTGCCACCGCGCCCGCTCCCGCGCTTTCCATCGTAAACGAATACCACACGAACGGTCCTGTAACGAAAACGCTTATTCCGCTTGCGGCGCTGGACGACGTAATCGGCGTTATCGTCTTCTTTTCGACTATAGCCGTGCTTAGCTCGACTATGGGCGGCGAATCGGTTTCGGCGCTAAGCGTGGCGGGTATGGTGCTGTTGCCGTTCGTAATCGGTATTCTGACGGGCACGGCTGCCGGCTTCGCAATAAAAGCCGCCAAAGGAAAGGCGTTCGGCTTTGCTCTTCTTATTCTGTTTTTGTGCGTGAGCGCGGGCGTCGGCTTTGCCGCGGACTATTTTCTGTTCCACGCCTTCAATCTCAATTATCTGCTTATAGGTATGGCTTTCAGCGCCACGGTGGCAAATATCGTCCCGGAGGAAAAGCTCGGCGGCGTTTTGTCGCTTTTCAATCCGATTCTAACGCTTTCGCTGGTCGTCGTTATCGTCAATCTCGGTATGCCGCTAAACTACAGACTGATTGCCGGCGCCGGACTTTACACCTTTATCTATATTGTTTCGCGTGCGGCGGGAAAGGTGGGCGGCGCGTTCGTCGGCGGAAAAATCACGAAAGCCGAGCCAACGGTTACGAAATACCTCGGCTTTACTCTTCTGCCGCATTCCGGAGTTTCGCTGGTGTTTACGGGCATAGCGGTGTCCGCTCTGAGCGGAATCGATCCGTCGCTTGCCTCGATCGTATCGGGCACGATCGTCGCCGCCGCAATAATCAACGAAATAATCGCCGTAATAACGGCAAAAATCGCTTTCAAAAAAGCCGGAGAGATCGGTTAGCCTCTGTTTTCGGCTCTTTTCCGCCAAAGCTTACCGCACGGAAAAGCACGCGGGCTCCGTCCACAAAAGGACAGAGCCCGTGTTTTTTAACGCAATTTTTCGCCTCGATGCCGATTAATAAGGCTTGCGACGAGGTTTTTTGCCTCGATGCCGATTAACGGCGTTTGGAGCAAGGTCAGAATAATCTTCTTTTTCTGCGGAGGAAGAAGGCAATCAGGAATGCAACGTCCGCTACGGTGAACACGGTGCTTACGGCGGCGACGGTCGTGCCGGTCGTGTTTTTGTTTGACTGCATCTCTGCACGAATGGCGTTAATCTCCTCTTCCGCGGCGGTGAGCCTGTCGTTCAGCTCGTTGACCGCGCTTTGGAGCGTTGCGCTTGCCGAAGAAATTTGCTCTTCCAATTCCGCTTTGTTGCTCTCTCCAGCCTCTTCAAGCGCCGCCTTTGCCGCAGTAAGCGCATCGTT
>JBJFAC010000142.1:0-4171 GCA_051887715.1 Candidatus Neoclostridium sp. | reverse complement strand
AAGCACCTGACGGCACAGCTCGCTGCCTATCGAGCCCGCGCCTCCGGTGACCAGCACGACCTTGTCTTTAACCGAGCAGTCGATCAGCTCGCGGCGCACCTTGAATTCGTCGCGACCGAGCAGGTTTTCGATTTTAATGTCCTGAACGGTAAGCGTACCTGCGGAAAATTCGTCGGCGTCGAGATAACCGGGCACGAACTTGATGGGCAGGTTAAGCGGCTTGCAGAGGTTGTAGATGTGGCGGAGCCGGGGTTTGTTAAGGCTGATTATTGCAATGACGATGGCGCCCGCCGTGTATTTTTCGGCTACTTCGGCAACGTGGTCGATGGGACCGACGATGGGAACGCCGCATATTTTGGAGCGCTGTTTGTTCTTGTCGTCGTCCAGCACGGCTACGGGGAGATAGCCCTCGGAAAGGTTTTGCATAAAGCGAGTGATTATCAGCGCGCCGGTGTAGCCCGCGCCGATCACTATCGTGCGCTTAAGCTGAGGCTGATTGCTCTTGCCCGACTTATTGTAGTACAAAACCGTGTTGATGATTCCGTAGCGGAAACGCCAGCTTCCGCAAAGGCAAAAGGCGAAAAGAATGTACATCAGTATGATCGGAGCCCAGTACGGAACGCTCCACACTTCCGAAAGCACGATTTTTATTACCATTATGCCCACAAGCGAGCACACGAACGCGGCTACGAAGCGAATGACGTCGTTTTTGCCGGCGTATTTCCACACCGTGCTGTAGCAGCGGAAAATCAGCAGCATAGCAACGGTAAAGACCACCGAAACGGGCATAACTATCGTCCAGCGGTAAGTTCCGTAGTTGTAGGCGGGATCGAGACGGTAGTACATAATGGCGTCGGCAAACCAGAACGCCAGCATACACAGCGCCACGTCGGCAAGCAGAGTCAGCGCAAACATTAGCCAGTGAGGAATAACCTTGTCTTTTTTTCCTCTGGCGGCAAGCTCCAGGTTCAGGCGCGCCTGCTTCTCGTCGAAGTTTTCGGGCGTGTAGTTTTTTACTGTTTTGTGAGTGGGCTTTTTATCCCGTTTATTGTTTTTCAAAATGTGATTCTCCGTCGCTTCCGTTTTATCCAAGCAATAAAATTTTACGGAACAGCGATATATTTTTACGAAATTTTTACGCTCTCGCGCGCTTGCGCGCAATGCGCGCGCACGTACCTAATTTAGCGTACACGTTATATTATAATATTTTTACTGCGATATGTCAAGCCTTGCGACGGATAAAGAAAAAAACGGCGCGTTGTCCGTTGGGGAAAAGAGCGTCGTTTTTTGTATAATTGCGTATTTTTCGGTTTTAAAGCGTGTTTTCGCGTTGTCTAAGCCGACGCGGCATCGGTCAGCCCTTGTTTACCGAGTGGGCGCGCACGTCCTTTCCGTCGAACTCGACGGCGTAGCACGTTTTTTTGTCCAGAATACGGCTGGCGACGCGCTCTCCGTAACGCGCGGCAAGCTGATCTATGCTGAGGTTGCTGGTGATAAGCGTGTGCTTACCCGCAATTTGCCGCTCGTTGACGACGAGGTACAGATATTCCAGCGTGACGTTTTTGTATACGGCTTCCGTGCCGAGATCGTCGATGGCAAGCAGATCGCAGTCGAGGTAGGGGCGGATCAGCGCCTCTCTGTCCGGAGTAAAGGTGGTGTGGTAGGCGGCAACGTCGCTGACGAAGCGGAAAGCGGTGACGAAAGTAGCCGACATTCCTTTTTTGAGAACGGCGCCGACGCAGCACGAGGCGAGATAGGTTTTACCCGTGCCGCTCTTTCCCAAAAGCGAAAAAATCTTCTTTTTGGAAAACGGGAACTTGTCCTCGAACACGGTTTTTAAGTCGGAAGCGACTTTTCTGAACCGCTCGCCGTCCTTTTGGTCGAAAAGCGAGTAGTCGATCTGACTGAAATCGTGCACCTCGAAGCAGACCGAATCCTTGAAAGCCTCGTTTTTGACGCAGTCGCACAGCCTGCCTTGCACGAATCCGGTGTCGCAGCAAGCCGCGCAGTGCGGAGCGGGGTAAAACGTTTGCGTTTTACCGATTTTTTCGACGTATTCGTTAATCGCGCGTTTTGCCCGTTCGCCTTTATCCGACGAACCGCTTTTCAGATCGGAAAGCACGGCTACGCGGTAAGCCGAGTCCAGCGCGGCGAGCTTTTCGTCGTCGTCCAGCGCTTTCGAATAAGCGGCGGAGGCGGCAATAAGGTCGTTTTGCCTGCGCGAGCGTATGAAATTGAGCGTTTTTTCGTAGTTCATCACAGATCCTCGTAGTCGAGATTATCGAACAGAGCGTTCAGCTGATCGCTCGTGTAGGTTTTGGTAACTTTGGTTTCGGGAGCGGCGGACCTTTCAAAACGGAAGGCGTTCGCCTCGTCCGACGTTTTAACGCCCGCTTTGTACCAGGCGGAGAGCAGAGCGTTCATATAGGAAACGGGGTTTGCGTTGCCTTTAGCCTTTTGTGCGGCAAGCATAATGAGCTCGCCCGTCATTTCCCAGGAGGAGGTCCACACGTTGTAGCTGTCCCGATCGCGCGATGTGACGTTGCGCGTTACGCCGGCAACCTCGAAAAACGATTTGATAAAGTTGTCGTTTTCCACGCTCTTGCCGATAAAGCCGTCTATGCTTTCGGGCGAGATCAGCCCCTGCTTGTAGAATTTTTCCACGACGTCGTTCATGCCCTCCAGAGTGCGGACTCCGCGCTTGAAGCAGTAGGTGGCGACGGCTACCAAGGTCTCCTCGTCAAAGCCGAACGACAGCCATCTGGTGACGTAGGTTTCGATTATGAAGTCCAGCTGCTCGTAGTAAACGCCGATTATGCGGTTGATATTTTTGGTAAGAGCAACCAGTTTTTCGCGGTTTCGGTTGAATTCCTCTATTTCCTCGAAGGACATCAGATGATTTTCGTAATAGCGCGTCATAAGCGCGTCCAGCTTTTCCATACCGCCTTTTTTGACCGTTTTCGCCACCTTTATCACGGTAGCGGGCGTGTATTCCATGCCCTTGGTCCACTTGACGTAAAGCCGCTTGTCCTCGTGATCGGGCTTGCGTTTACTGCCCAGCGCGGCAAGCACGGGGCGCAGTTCTTTTTCGTAAGCGTCGAATTCGCTAAGCTGTTCGCTCACCCGATCGAAGGTGAGCAGTCCCTGCGCGGCGATATTGCGCGCGACGGCGAGAATGTAGGGGTAGGAAATGCTTTCGCCCTTCTGACGGATGCAGTAGGAGATGATGGCAAGCATTGCGCCCGGCTCCATATGCGTGTCCTCCATAAGCGAGTAGTATTCGTTGTACTCGGCGGGGAGCACGTTTCTGTCGGGCAGCATCGCGTGCAGCTGATCGTTGAATTCCTTGTACTTGGTCTTGGAAAATTTCTGCGCGGAAGGAGTGGCTTTGCCGACGGGCAAGAACTCGATTTCCGGCGGAGAGCACGAGCGTACCACGGAGATCACGCCCTGATTTTCCCAGTAGCGCAGGGCTTCCTCCACCACGGGCAGATCGATTCCGAGCTTGCTTGCTATATATTCTTCGGCGTTGTCGCCGGCGCTCGAATCGGTTGCCGCCAGCAGTCCGAACAAATAAACCTTGACGTAAATTTCGGGAGCGAACGGCATAAAATTGAGCAAAAAGGCGTTGTCCACCTCGGTTTTGCCCGATAAAAGTCTGTCTTTGCTGATCTTCATTTGCATAAGTCGCGCCTCCCGCGTGGCGAAAATTGCTCGGTTTGCGGCTTTATCGGCGCAAAAACAACGCAAAATCGCTTGATTAAATCCTGACAATAATATATAATATCATTATTCGGTAAATTTTTCAATCGTTTTTCGGATGTTTTTTAAATATCTATATATGGTGTTTTTATTACGCGTCCGAACACAACCGACGGTCGGAAATATAAGGAGAACGTAATTTTGAAAATTCTGCACACAGCCGATTGGCATCTCGGCAAAAAAATCGAGGGAAAGAGTATGCTTATTAATCAGCAAGCCGCGCTTTCGGACGTCGAGGCTGCGGTAGCAAGCGAAAAACCCGATCTGATTCTCGTTTGCGGCGACGTGTTCGATACCGCCGTACCCCCTGCGGAAGCCGAGCAGTTGTTTTTCGACGCGTGCGAAAGACTGTCCTCGTACGGCTGTCCGGTGGCGGTGCTTGCCGGCAATCACGACGACAGCGACCGAC
>JBJFAC010000141.1:0-4215 GCA_051887715.1 Candidatus Neoclostridium sp. | reverse complement strand
AAGGGTATGTTCTCTATGATGAACTACTATCTGCCGCTTAAGGGCATCGCTTCCATGCATTGCTCGGCAAACACCGATCTGGAAGGAAAGAACACCGCTATATTCTTCGGTCTCAGCGGTACCGGCAAGACCACTCTTTCCACCGATCCCAAGCGCCTGCTCATCGGCGACGACGAACACGGCTGGGACGACAACGGCGTGTTCAACTTCGAGGGCGGCTGCTATGCAAAGGTCATCAACCTCGACAAAGAATCCGAGCCCGATATTTACAACGCAATAAAGCGTAACGCACTTTTGGAAAACGTCACGCTCGACGAAAACGGTAAGATCGACTTCGCGGATAAGAGCGTAACCGAAAACACCCGCGTATCCTATCCTATCGATCACATTGAAAACATCGTTCGCCCCGTTTCCGCGGCTCCTGCGGCAAAGAACGTAATATTCCTTTCCGCGGACGCATTCGGAGTTCTGCCTCCCGTCTCCATTCTGACGCCCGAACAGACTCAGTACTACTTCCTGTCCGGCTTCACCGCAAAGCTTGCCGGCACCGAGCGCGGAATAACCGAACCCACCCCGACCTTCTCGGCTTGCTTCGGTCAGGCTTTCCTCGAACTGCATCCCACCAAATACGCCGAAGAGCTGGTAAAGAAAATGCAGGAAAGCGGAGCTAAGGCATACCTGGTCAACACCGGCTGGAACGGCACAGGAAAGCGCATTTCCATTAAGGATACCCGCGGAATCATCGACGCGATACTCGGCGGAGCAATCGAAAAAGCGCCCACCAAGACCATTCCGTACTTCAACTTCGAGGTTCCCACCGAACTGCCCGGAGTGGACGGCGGCATTCTCGATCCCAGAGACACCTATAAGACCGCCGGCGAATGGGAAAAGAAGGCGGAAGACCTTGCAGGAAGATTTATCAAGAACTTTGCTAAGTACGAGGGCAACGAGGCGGGTAAGGCGCTCGTAGCGGCAGGCCCGCACGTAGAGAAATAAATAAAGCAAACGGCGCGGCGGAGATTTAAGTCTGCAAAAAAAACGCCCTTTCGGTCAAAACCCACGGATCTACTTTATCCGCGGGTTTTTTTACTGCGACCGTATAGAGGAGCACTTTTCCGCTCTGCGACGGAGAAAATAAAGCCGGATTGGTTCGCTTTGCGAAAAAAATCCTATTTTCCGTCAAAATTAGTATACAAATAGCCGATATTTGTTCACAAAAAACTTTTTATATGGTATAATGAATTCCCGATTGTTTTATGCTCGTTTATTTGCCGATTGCGCGGTGCAACGGCGGGAGAATAAAAAAGTAAAAATATAAAGAGAGGTAAAAAAGATTATGGGCAAAATTCAGATTATGACTGATTCCGCCGGCGACGTTTCTTACGAAAACGAGCGGAAATACTCGATCGAGATACTGCCTTTTTCCGTTTCGCTGGGCGATAAAAATTACGTAAGCAGAGTGGACTTCAACGAAGAGCAGTTTTACGAGCTGATGGCAAAGTGCGACGAAATTCCCAAAACGGCGCAGATCACGCCCTTCGAGTTTACGGAAATTTATCTGCGGCAGGCGCAGGCGGGCGTAACGGATCTTATACTTGTGCTGATCAACTCGAAAGGATCCGGCACTTACAACAATTCGTTAAACGCGATCGAAACTTTCTACGAAGAGCATCCCGAGTACAAGGGCGTGATGCGTATTCACAGCATTGACGGAATGGGCTACAACGCTCTGTACGGCGCTCCGGTAGTGGAAGCGGCAAAAATGAGCGCGTCGGGCGCGACTGCGGAGGAAATTCTCGGTTATCTTAAGGGGATCCTGCCGCAAAGACAAATTTATTTCGGAATTTACGATCTGAAGTACGCCGCAAGGTCCGGGCGTATTCCCACTGCGGCGGCGTTCATCGGCACTAAGCTCAACATAAAGCCGGTTATGAAAATTTACAGAAACGAAATAACCACCGCCGCAAAATGCCACGGCGAGCGCAAGCTGGTGGAAAAAATGGCGGCAATGAGCATAGAGGATATGGAGCCGGGCTCTCCCTACGAGCTCATTTACGGCAACGATCCCTCTTGTCTGGAAGAACTGCGCGACCGCATGGTGCAGGCGCTAGGCTACGGTCCTCGGGACGTTTACCGGATAGGAGCCGCTGTTGCGGCAAACGCCGGACCGAAAGTCGCGGGCGTTGCGTTTACAAAAAAAGCGGATAAGGCAAACCGTTAAAGTCGGCCAGAAAACGCAGAATATCAAAATTGAGAAAAACCGTAAAGCCCTGCTGCTTTGCCCGAAAACTCCTTCCGGAGGTCGAGGTAACGCCGCCGGGCTTTTTCTCTTCCGTGCCTGTAAAATTTATACAGTATACACTTTGCCGCGCTTTTATACAAAACGCATACAAAACGGCTTTTATATTTCGGACAAAAAAGCATGCCGTGACCAGGCGAAAATGCAATTATATTTATCGAACTGTGAAAACGGCGTGAAATAGAAGGTTTTTTATCGATATAAAAGTATCGATATATCGTGTAACCGTATAAAAGGCGCGTTTTTGGCTTCCGAAAGGAAAATTTGTATATTTATTCAAAGAAAATCTTGAAAATTACTTGACAAAAACCCAAACTCATAGTAGAATAGAAAAATAATATGATGAGGCTGGGAGGAGTATAATCGAGAGCAGTCCGCTGAAAAAGTAAATAATTTGCTTTTATGCCCCGATAGTACGCTATGAATTAGCCCGAAAGGGAAAGATGATGAGAAAAAAAGCGGAAAAAAAAGTAGGAGGCGCATAATGAAAAAAACCAAAGGCTTTTTATTGATCAAGCTCTTGTCGGTAATTATGGCGGTGTGCGCGTTTGCATTCCCCATCGTGGCTTGCGACGGCGACACGCCCGGAAAACCGACGGGAGAGCCTATGACTGCAAATTATTACTGTATCGAGAACGGAACGGAATACACCGTCAGCTTCGAAGGTACGTCGTTCAGTTTTGACATTGCCGGCGAAAAAAAGACCGGTACGTTTAATCTGAGCGGAAACACAGTCGTCATATACCCCGACGGAGGCGAGGAGATCGCCGCTTCTTTTGAAGGCGGAAAACTCAAGCTTACGTACAAGGGCAAAGAGTACGAACTCTTCGAGGACAAGAGATTCGTCGTAACGTTCGTGCTTAACGGCGGCACCGGAGTGGGCAGCGCTACCGTCAGAAACGGTCAGAAGGTGCAAGAACCCGCAACCGCTCCCGAAAAAGAGGGATACGTGTTCGAGGGCTGGTACTCCGACGCAGAGCTTACGAAACCTTATAAATTCGACGTAAACGAGACGGGGGACGTCACGCTTTACGCCAAGTTTATCGAAAATACTTCCGAATATACGTTTACCGCGACTTTTGTAAACGGCAACGAGCAGGTCGGCATGGCTGAAACCGTGAACGGCAAGCTTTATAATTTGCCCGTAGTCGCACAGGAAGGCAAGAAATTGCTCGGCTGGTGGGTGAGCGTTGACGGAACCGCCGATAAGCTTTCATATAAATACGAAGGTCAGGTTCTCAACGACGACTGCACTTTGTACGCCGTTTGGGACACCGACGGACTTGCCGTTTCGGTTTCGCCTAACCGTATTTCCTGGAATTCTCAGGGCGCGGGCGCTCAGTATCTCGTGACCGTAACCGGTCCCGATGGAGAAGAAACTCTGCCGCCCGAAACCAAGAATTACGTGGACTATAATATGAAAGAGCCGGGCGAATACGTAGTTACCGTCGCTTACAAGGGAACTACCGCAACCGCATACTATAAGTTTATGTGCCTTGCGCCCGTCAGAAAGATCGAGGTTGAGGGTAACACCCTTAAATTCAAGGGCGTGCCCGACGCAAAGACCTATTATCTCGCCATCGAGTGCGAAAATCCCGAACACAATCACGTGGTTTCGGTCAAGCTGGGCGAAGACACCGCCTACGACTTCAGCGAATGCGGAATGACCGAAAAGGGCTTGACTTTCGTCGTGGAGGCTTATGCGAGCGGATACGTCACTTCGTATTCCGAAGAGTATAAGCTTGTCCGCACGCTTGAAAAAGTCGGCTCGTTCGCAACCGACGAAGCGGTTAACGAAATCACCTGGGGAGCGGTTGAAAACGCAGAGAAATACATAGTCAAGATCACCACTGCGGCAGGAACCGAAACGATCGAGACCACCGAAACCAAAGCAGATCTCGGCAATTATTCGGGAG
>JBJFAC010000140.1:0-4222 GCA_051887715.1 Candidatus Neoclostridium sp. | reverse complement strand
CGAGCATCGGAATGAGCTCGAGCACGGCGCGGGATAAGAACGCGAATCTTTCGCCGTCGTCGCCGTAGCCGTACAGAGAATTGCGCTTGAAGTAGTATTCGTTGTCCACGAAATAGTAAACCGTTCCGTCTTCCTCCAGGCGGAACAAGCCGCAATACTGCATGCGCCACGCAAGCGGAACGTAAATGTTTCCGAGGTATTGCATTTTTGCGCGTACTTCGGCGCTTACGCTTTCGTACAGCGGCAGAATTACGCGGGCGTCGTACTTTCCGAGCTTATTAAGACTTTTGGGAAGCGATCCGATCACTTCTCCCAAGCCGCCTGTTCCGGCGTACGGAAAAGCCTCGCTTGCCACGAACAAAACGCCTTTTTTGCGCTCTCCGACGGGCTTGGCTTCGGTTTTGACCTCTACGGAAGCGACTTCGGACTTTGCCGCCGTCTTTTTAGCGGCGGAAACGCTTTTTGCCGCCGTTTTTTTGGCGGTGGTCGTCTTGGTTGCGGCGGTTTTGGTTGCCGACTTTGCGGTTGCCGTGGATGCGGCAGTCTTTTTGGTTGGCATGATTTATATATCTCCTTGAAAATTTAATTCGGTTTAGATAGCGACGATTGCGTCAGATGACCGAGCCTTCCGGAATAAAGCTGGGGTGAGTATCGTGTCCGCTGAGCACTCTGCCGCCCAGCACGCGCACGTTTTTATCGGTTATTACGCAATTTATCTTGCTGTTTTCGCCCACTTCGGTGTTCTGGAAAAGCACGGAGTTGCGCACTACCGCGCCTTTCGCGACCTTGACGCCGCGGAACAGAACGGAGCCGATGACCTCGCCCTCGATAACGCAGCCGTCCGCGATGAGCGAATTGCTTACGCTTGCCGTGCTTGCTATCTTGCACGGAGCGCTGTCGCGCACGCTGGTGTATATCTCCGAGCCCTTTTTGCGGAACAGCTCGGCGCGCACGGTTTTGTCCAACAGCTGCATGGAATGCTTGTAGTAATTATTCATACTGTCGATGCTGGCAAAATAGTCGTCGTACTCGAAGCCGTAGATTTTATACAGATCCACGCCCCTTATGAGGACGTCGCGCGAGAAGCTCTTGTAGCCCATTTCCTCCGCGTTGTCTATTATGCGCAGTAAAAATTCGCGGTTAATTACCAGAATATTTACGAAAACCTCTATCGTACCGGTGTTGTTGGAAGAATTTACGACCTTGGTCACTCTTCCGTCCTCGCCCACGAACACCTTGGTGCGCGTTTTTTTATCGATAACGTCGCCTATTCTCTTTTTGCGGTACACTATCGTAATGTCCGCGCCTTTACTTTCGTGATAGTCCACGACTTCCGTAAAATCTATCGTGCAGACGTTGTCGCAGTCGGACATAACGACGTACTTTTCCGTGCGCTCGCGAAGGTAATACGCAACGTTGCTTATCGCCTCGAAACGGGACGAATACACCTTGGACGAATCGTTGCCGAAGGGCGGCAAAAGCGTAAGTCCGCCGTTTTTACGCGACAAATCCCACGATTTGCCGGAGCCGACGTGATTCATAAGCGACTGATAGTTATATTTTGTGATTACTCCGACGTTGGTTATGCCGGAATTTACCATATTCGACAAAACGAAGTCGATAAGACGGTATCTTCCGCCGAACGGAACGGACGCAAGCGTGCGCTTTTCGGTCAGTTCGTTTACTTCCTTGTCGTGAATGTTGCTGAATACTATTCCTACCGATTTTGCCATATTATCTCTCCACTATTTCGCCGCTTGCCACGGTTTCGCCGTCGTCTATTTCGCAGCCCCTGCCGATGAGCGCGATGTGATTCTTGTCCGACTGATCGTCGCCGATACGCACGTCGTCGCCGATACGCACGTTTTCGTCCACAATTCCGTATTTGACGTGCACGTTTTTACCTATGCGCACGTCGCGCATAATAACGCTGTTCTCTATTACGCTTCCCTCGCCTACGGTCACGTTTTCGCTTATCACGCTGTCCGAAATCGTGCCTTCTATTTCACAGCCCGTGGTTATTATCGAATTGTCCACGGAGGAATGCTCGCCGAAATAAGTGGGCGGAAGCGGCTCGTTACGTGAATATATCTTCATTTCGGGCTCGTTAAGATTGATCGCGGGGTGCTCGCCCAACAGATCCATATTAGCCTCCCACAAAGAGGTTACCGTTCCCACGTCCTTCCAATAGCCCTCGAAGCGGTACGCAAACATTCTGAAGCCGTTTTTGAGCATATACGGAATGACGTTTTTGCCGAAATCGCCCTCGGACTCGGGATCGAGCTCGTCGCGGATAAGCTGCTGCTTCAAAACGTCCTTTTTGAAAATGTAAATTCCCATCGACGCAAGCGTGGACTTGGGATGCTTGGGCTTTTCTTCAAACTGAAGCACTTTGCCGTTTTCATCCGCCGTCATTATTCCGAATCGGCTTGCCTCTTCGATCGGCACGTTTATTACCGCTATCGTGCAGTCGGCGTCGTTTTTTATATGCTCGTTAAGCATCAGCGAATAGTCCATTTTGTAAATGTGATCGCCGCTTAGAATGAGCACGTGCTCGCTTTCGTACTTGTCCAGAAAGTTGAGATTCTGATATATCGCGTTAGCCGTGCCTTTATACCACAGCGCACCCTGCTTTGCCTGATAGGGCGACAAGGTGTACACTCCGCCCGACATACGGTCGAGATCCCACGGCTTTCCGTCGCCTATGTATTCGTTGAGAATAAGCGGCTCGTACTGCGTCAGCACGCCCACCGTGTCTATTCCCGAATTCGTGCAATTGCTGAGCGGAAAATCGATTATACGGTATTTTGCTCCGAACGACACCGCAGGCTTTGCGACTTTACCGGTCAGGGCGTATAAGCGCGTGCCCTGTCCTCCGGCGAGCAGCATTGCCACACATTTCTTCTTTTTCATTTCTTTCCCTCCTTAATCTTTCTTAAATACAAGCCCGACATCGGCTTTACGTCTATCGTCAGACTGCTGTAAAATCCGTGAGAACTCTTTTTCTTCGTCTTATACCGCTTTTTGCCGCCCTTTTGCCAGCCGCTCCATTCGCTTGAAAGAGCAACCTCGTACCTGCCCTCCTCGCAACCTATCACGTAGCCGCGGTATTCGCACGGCGAAAAATTAAACACGCAGATAACCGCTCCGCCCTCGTCGTCCTTTCTTTCGTAGGCGATGACGTTGTCGTTGCGGTCGTCCACGACCAGCCACTCGAATCCGTCGAACGAACAGTCGTTTTTCCACATAGCGGGCGTTTTTACGTAGAACGCGTTAAGCGCGGCGAAAAATTTCTGCGCCTCGACGTGCATAGGATAGTCCAAAAGCAACCAATCGAGCTGCTGTTCGTAATTCCATTCGATGAACTGAGCGAACTCCGAGCCCATAAACACGAGCTTTTTGCCCGGATGAGCGAACATATTCATAAGATAGTTGCGCCAACCGGCAAACTTCATTCCGTAGTCGCCCGGCATTTTATTGAGCAGCGATCCCTTACCGTGCACCACTTCGTCGTGGCTGACGGGAAGGATATAGTTTTCGCTGAACGCGTAGGTCATAGAAAAGGTCAGATTGTTATGCAGTCCGCTGCGGAATATAGGATCGGTTTTCGCGTACGAAAGCGTGTCGTTCATCCAGCCCATATTCCATTTGAAGTTGAAGCCCAATCCTCCGCAAGCGACGGGTTTGGTCACGTTCGGCCACGCCGTGGACTCTTCCGCTATCATCATCGCTTTGGGATGATGCGCGAACACGTAGGTGTTGAGCTTTTGCAGAAACGCCACCGCTTCTTCGTTTTCTCTGCCGCCGTGACGGTTGGGCAACCAGTCCTGTCCCCTGCCGTAGTCCAGATACAGCATACTTGCGACGGCGTCCACGCGCAATCCGTCGACGTGATAGACGTCCAGCCACATCATTGCGTTGGAGCACAGAAAGGTCTGCACTTCTCCCCTGCCGTAGTCGAAGCAACGCGTGCCCCATTCTTTAAATTCTTTTCTCGGCTCGATGGACGGCTCGTACAAGGGCTGACCGTCGAATTCGATAAGCCCCGGCTGGTCCTTGGAAAAATGACCGGGCACCCAGTCGATTATTATGCCGATGCCGGCGGCGTGCAGTTTTTCCACAAGATAGCCGAAATCCTCCGGCGTTCCGTATTGGGAAGTGGGCGCGGAATAATTTATTATCTGATAACCCCAGCTGCCGTCGAAGGGATGCTCGGCGACGC
>JBJFAC010000139.1:0-4222 GCA_051887715.1 Candidatus Neoclostridium sp. | reverse complement strand
GTCAAAAAGCGGCTTGACAAAGCGGAAAAGTACGTAAAAACCGGCGAAAAATCGTATATCGAGGAAGCCGAAATTCTGCGCAAGCTGTACGCTCATCTGGAGCAGGGCAAGTGCATTCGCACTATGGCTCTTTCCGACGACGAAAAAGCGGCTGTGGAGGGATTTTTCCTGCTGACGAGCAAGCCGGTCATTTACTGCTGTAACATCAGCGAGAACGATATCGGCAGTGAAAACGAATACACTCGCAAGGTTAAAGAATACGCCGCGGCGGAGGGCGCGACGGCAATCGAAATATGCGCCAAGGTCGAGGCGGAAATAGCGCAGCTTCCCAAGGAGGAGCGTCCTATGTTCCTTGAAGATATGGGGCTGGGCGAAAGCGGACTTGACAGAATAATCAAAGCCGGCTATTCTCTTTTAGGGCTTATAAGCTACCTCACGGCAGGCGAAAAAGAAGTGCGCGCCTGGACGATAGAGAACGGAACCAAAGCGCCCAAAGCTGCAGGCAAAATACACAGCGATTTTGAAAAAGGCTTTATCCGCGCCGAGATCGTGTCCTACGAAGATCTCGTGGCTCTGGGCTCTATGACTGCCGCAAAAGAGCACGGCAAAGTGCGCAGCGAGGGTAAGGATTACGTTATTAAAGACGGCGACGTCGTGTTGTTCCGTTTCAACGTATAAGGAGAATATATGGACTACAAATCGGCAGTAGCAAACTTAATAAACAGCGACGCTTTGGACAAAAGCGAGATATTAAACGCGCTTGCGCCCACTCAGGACGAAAAAAACGGAGATCTTTGTCTGCCGTGCTTTAAGTTCGCGGCAAAACTGCACCTTGCTCCGCCCGTGATCGCCGCAAAACTGAAAGAGAACCTAACGCCCGATCCGCTCGTTGAAAAAGCCGAGGTTGCAGGCGGCTATCTGAATTTTTATTTCAATCGCGAAATAATCGTAAAGAACGCCATAAGCGTGTTTACGGACAACGATTTTACGTTGCCGCCGCTGGAAAAGAACGGCAAAACCGTGTGTCTGGACTATTCTTCCATCAATATAGCAAAGCCCTTTCACATCGGACATCTGTTGACCACGGCAATCGGCGGATCGCTGTACCGGATGTACAAATTCTGCGGTTACAACGCCGTGGGCATCAATCATCTGGGCGACTGGGGTACGCAGTTCGGCAAGCTCATCGTGGCTTACAAAAAGTGGGGCGACGACGCGGACATAGAAAAACGCAATATCCGCGCGCTTCTCGACCTGTACGTGCGTTTTCACACCGAAGCCGAAAGTCATCCCGAGCTTGAGGACGAGGGCAGATTCTGGTTCAAGCAAATCGAGGACGGCAATCCCGAGGCGCTTGAAATTTTCCGCAAGTTCAAGGACATAACGCTTAAAGAGGTGTCCAAGGTGTACGACCGACTGGGCATAACCTTCGACAGCTATGCCGGGGAAAGTTTTTATAACGACAAAATGCAACCGATTATCGACGCGCTCAAAGAAAAAGGACTGCTTTCCGTAAGCGAAGGAGCGTCGGTGGTCGATCTCGAAGAGTACGGAATGCCGCCCTGCCTGATACTCAAAAAAGACGGCACGTCGCTGTACGCCACGCGCGACCTTGCCGCCGCGGTATACCGCAAGAACACGTACGACTTCTATAAATGCCTGTACGTGGTCGCGTATCAGCAAAACCTGCATTTCAAGCAGGTGTTCAAGGTGCTGGAACTGATGGGCTACGACTGGGCGGGCGACTGCGTTCACGTGCCTTTCGGAATGGTCAGCCTCGAGGGAGCGGGCAGTCTTTCCACGAGAAAGGGCAACGTTGTGTTTTTAAGCGACGTTTTGGACAGCGCGGTAGCCAAATCGCTTGAAATAATCAACGAGAAAAATCCCGATCTTGAAAACAAGGAGCAGACCGCTCGCGACGTGGGCGTGGGAGCGGTGGTGTTCGGCGCGCTTTCGGGCGGCAGAATAAAGGATATTTCCTTTTCTTTGGATAAAGCGCTGTCGTTTGACGGCGAAACGGGACCGTACCTGCAGTACACGCACGCAAGATGCTGTTCGATCACCGAAAAAGCAAAGGGAGTCGCTGGTAAAACGGATTATTCGGTGCTGTGCGACGGCGACGCTTTTGCCGTGGTCAAGCTGCTTGACGCGTTCTATCCCACCGTGCTGAACGCGCTTGACAAGTACGAGCCCAGCATAATAAGCCGCTATCTTATCGACCTGGCGCAAGCCTTCAACAAATTCTACGTTGGGAACCGGATAATAGGCGAAGCCGACGACGTGGCTTTCACCCGTCTCACTCTCGTAAAAGCCGTGGAAGCGACGCTTAAAACCGGACTTAACCTGATCCTTTTGAACGCGCCCGAAAAAATGTAATAATTTCCGATAACGCCAAAGCCGTGGAGTATGCGCAGTTCCCATAGGGATTAATAATTTATAATAAAAGTATAGCACACTATACTTCACCAAAGGTGAAACGTAGTGTGCTTTTCATATCCACAAAAGAATTAAAATCAAGTTATATTTTTAGCCTTATGGCTAAAAGTGATAGGCAAGGGGCTTGCGTTATATTTCGGCTATGCCGAAGTTATATTATATTTGCCTTAACTTTCCCGATAGGGAAAATATCACTTTACTGAAAGCAAAATATAACTGCGTAAGCAATATAACTTGCCGTAAGGCAAATATAGCTAACGGAGTAGCGATAAATCCCTATCGCTACTCCGTTTAACCGCTCCGCGGTTTTTCGTAATAAACGCGCGCCTTGCTAAGAGGATTGAACGCGCTTTCCGCTTTAGAAATAAAAAACACCGCGGAACGAAAAGCACAAAGATTGCGAAAAGTGGCAGAATAATATCTTTATTTTTCAAAATCAATGTGTTATAATATAAAAGTACGACAAAATCGGAGAGGTTTTGTTTGCGGCGGCTTTACAGCGATAAATTCCCGTAAAGCGCGCCGAAAGGAGAAAAAATGGAAACTCAAACGATAGTATTCGTCGCCCCCGGCGAAGTAGAAATTCAAAAAAGCCCCGTGCGCACGACGGGCGACAACGAAGTGCTCGTGCGCCTCGTGCGCTCGACGATAAGCAGTGGAACGGAAAGGGCGAATCTGTCCGGCGATCCCAACGTCAGCGTTTCGGACCTCAGCGGAATAGCCAGGTTTCCGAGGATCACCGGCTACAGTTCGTCGGGAATCGTAGAGGCTATCGGCAAAAACGTGCGCTCGGTTGCCGTGGGAGACAGAGTGGCAGCCTATTGGAGTTCGCACTCTAAGTACAACGTTTTAAATGAAAAGAACGTTATAAAACTGCCGGACGAAGTCGGTTTTGACGACGGCGCGCTGTTGCATATAGCAACGTTTCCACTGGCGGCTGTCCGTAAGTGCCGCGTGGAAGCAGGCGAAAGCGCAATCGTTATGGGACAGGGCGTGTTGGGTATGATGGCGGTAAAAATACTGCGGGCAGTGGGCGCCGTTCCGATCGTTGCGGTCGATCCTATTGCCGAAAAGCGCGATCAGGCGATAAAAATAGGCGCGGACTACGCTTTCGATCCCGGAAGCGCGGACTTTTCGGAAAAAGTAAGACAGTTAACGCACGGCGGAGCCAACGTTGCGATAGAAGTCACGGGCGTCGGCGCGGCTCTCGATCAATGTCTGGACTGTATGGCTAAGCTCGGCAGAGTGGCTCTGCTCGGCTGTACGCGCTCGTCCGATTTTTCGGTGGACTACTATCACAAGGTGCACGGACCGGGAATATCGCTTATCGGAGCGCACACCAACGCTCGTCCGAATTCGGACAGCTATCCCGGCTATTGGACTACGCGTGACGATATGATCGCGCTTGCTCGAATGACGCAGTTCGGCAGACTGTCGCTTGGCGGTATGATAAGCGAAGTTTATTCGCCGTCGGAAGCGGTAGAGGTATACGGCAGACTGTTAAAAGAAAAGAGTTTCCCTCTCGTTCAGTTCGATTGGGACAGAATATAGGAGCAGAGTATGAAAACTATTAAGGTAGTAATGGTGGGCAACGGACACGACCATTCCGCCGCAAATTTCAAAGCGATGAAAAAGCACCCGGAAGCGTTCGAGGTGATGGGCGTATGCGATCTTATCCCCGGCAAGGACGAAAAACTTTACGAGGGAGAAAGGAGATTTACTGTAGACGAATTGCTGGGCTCTGCCCGCCCCGACGCGGTAATAATCGAGTCGGGCAAGGACAGCG
>JBJFAC010000138.1:0-4232 GCA_051887715.1 Candidatus Neoclostridium sp. | reverse complement strand
CTATTTTGATTTTGTACTTTTATTATATCACTTTTAATCACTATTGTAAATAGTCAGGTGCACAAAAATTTGGATATCTGAGATAATTATAATCTTTTAAATATAACGGTTATTTATTACTTTTCTTATCAGAACAGAGCGTATCTTACGGAATTATACGCGCAAATAACGATTATCAGCCATAGAAACGCCTTAAACAAGCCGTCCGCCGCACGCACCGAAAGCTTTTTGCTTACCGTTCTTCCGATGATACCGCCCGATATACCTCCCGCCATCATAAGCACAAGCAAATACCACTCGAAATAGGGCGCGCCGGAAATCAGAGTTGCTATTATGTTTGCTGTCTGGCTGAATAATATTATATATATACTGTTCAGCGAGGCGCGTTTTGCGTCCATACTGAAGAAAAAATACAGCACTATAATATTTATAGGTCCGCCGCCGATGCCGAGAAAACTGGATACTACGCCAAGGCACATTCCTATCAGCAAGCATAACGCCTTGTTCGTTATTCTCAACGTGGGGAGCTTTTCTTTGAAAAAAGTGTATATGATCGCTATGACAAGCATTATTACCATAAGTACCGTTGCCTGAACAGCCACAACCGTCTTCTGACTTTCAAACGACACCTTGACAAGTTTGAATAATAGACTGCCCGACACGCCTCCCACCGCAGCGCCGACGGCAAGCGGCGTGCTTATCTTAAAATCGAGCGTAGTGCTCTTATCCCTCGACGCCCGTATTACGGAATACGCGCTCATTGAAAGAATTGTTGCGGAAGATAAAAAGTTTGCCGCCTCAACGCTCGTGACCGATATGAGATCGAGCAACGGCTTGATGATTACGCCGCCGCCGATACCGCAAGCCGCTCCTGCAAATGCGCCAAAAACGGAAATAATAAAGCATATAACCAGTTTAATAGTCATCGCTTTACCCCCTTTACGTTCTGCCCGTTAACGTATTCGACAATTTTCAGCATTTTTTCGTAAGTGTTTTCAAAAAAATATTTATATCCTGCGCAAAACTTATTAAGTCCGGAAACAGGATCACGATATCTGCGGCAACCGCCCCTGCAGAGAAAATACCATTTGCAAGCCACGCAATCATCGTGAAGCTTTTCAGATATACCGATAAACTTTGTTCCTACCTCGGATTTTTCCAAAGTAAAAAACGAATCGTTTTTGATATTGCCCAGTCTATACTCGTCCGTAACGTAAAAATCACAAGGGTAAACGCTTCCGTCGGCTTCAATCGTGAAATATCCGCCGCACCTTCCTTTCATCGAACAGGAAACAGGCGGCATACCCCGTAAAGCATTGACGTAACAGTCGAAGTCCCTTATGCTTACGTATTTTCCTCTGAATATATCGCGATAGTAGAAATTGAAAACTTCGGTGAGAAATTTACCGTACTCCGCGGCTCCTATCGTCGTTCCGTTTTTTACGGATTCGGCAACGTCGATAAGAGGAATAAATTGCAAATGCCCGTAGCGTGACAACGCATTATATACGCCGAACGGATCGGCAGCGCTGTCGGCACTTATCACGGCAAGTATATTAAAAGATACCTCGTGAGTCTTAAGCGCCTTTATTCCTTGTAAAACGCGCTCGTAGCTTCCTTCTCCCGAAGCAAGCCTTCTGTGCTTATTGTGCAGAAGCTCCCCTCCGTCAAGCGAGACGCCCACAAGAAAATCGTTTTCCTTAAAAAAGCTTGCCCACCTCGAATCAATATTGATTCCGTTCGTCTGTATAGAATTATATACCGCAATACCGCCCTTTACGTACTCTTTCTGATACTTTACCGCTTTTTTGAAAAAATCAAGCCCCGCGAGAGTAGGCTCTCCGCCTTGGAAAACAAAGGTTACGCTGCTCTTTGCAAAAACAAACGCTCGCTGTATCATTGTTTGCAGCGTATCTTCTTCCATTATGCCATACGAGTAAACCTTTCGTTTTTCGGAAACGTCGCTATAAAAGCAATAATCGCATCTCATATTACACAAAGAGGATGCCGGTTTTACAAGAATTGTGACGTCGTTCATATATTTCCTTTATCGTGCATCGTCCGAGACGGCAAAACGCCTACTTTCCGATTTTCTTTATTCTGGTTGCATTCTCAAACGGAAGTCCCGTCGAATAATCAAGCTGTCGCGGCTCGTATTCCTCGTTCTCTCTCTGCCGCGTATAGCCGTGATTTTCATAGTTCGGTTCCGGTGCGTCATCACGCCATTTACGCGTTTCCCATTGATATCCGCGGAACGGATCGCGCGTTACGTCCATATTTAAAAGCAACGCGTCGTGAAGTCTGTTGCGCTCGTTACGATACTCCTCACTGTAAATTAAATTGTTCATCTCGTACGGATCCGAAGCAAGGTCATAAAATTCATCCGTCTCGTCAAGCAGATGAATCGCAAGCTTGTATCTTCCGTCGTATACGCCGCGCATAATTTGCAAGCCGCCGAATCCGTCGTGGTCAACCTCGTAGCGCGTAAATTCAATAAACACGTAATCGTTGATCTTTTGCGTCTTATCGCTTAATATCGGCAGAACGCTTTTCCCTTCCATAAGCTTGGGCACGGGAATTCCCATATATTCGAGTATCGTCGGCACAAGATTTATGTGCGATACGGGATAAGGATATTTACCTTTTTCAACGTTTCCGCTGAAGATCAACGGTATCCTTGCTATTTCATCATATACCGACGCACCCTTACCGACAAGTCTGTGAGATTGCAATGCGTCTCCGTGGTCGGACGTAAAGATGATTAAGGCATCCGGGGCGAGCTTATGCACGACGTCCGTCACTCTTCCTATCTCGTAGTCCGCAAAGGAATTACAGCCCAGAAAATACGCAGGCTTTATTTTGAGGCCGCTACGATCGGCATTAAGCCGCTCCGCCGCCCAAAGCTTTTGATAGTAAGGCTTGTTTTCAAGCGTGTCGTACACGTTGGGAGATTTCGGGAATTCATAATCGCGATACATTGACGCATACGGTTCGGGGCAAAGACACGGATCGTGCGGTTCGTCAAGCGAAAGCACCAGGAAAAAATTTTCCTCCGCGTTACGGTTAAGAAAATCGATAGCGCGGTCGGCGCATCTGTGCGCGTAAGTAAACTCCTCGCATACGCCTTCCGCATTCGTGCGCGGCTTCCTTGAACGGAGCCTGTCGTTTTCGTCAAGCTCGTCAAGATAGCAACGCATATCGTACCAATAATTCGGATCCCATCCGTCCGGACATCTGCCGAGACCGAAATAATCGCCTCCGTCAAGATGCCATTTCCCGACGTACGCGGTTTTGATTCCGTTGTCACGCAGGCGCTGTCCGATAGTCTTTACGTTGGCTCCGAGCGGATAACTGTTGGTAAAGCTCCCGTTTGAATGAGGATATAAGCCCGTGAAAATGCTTGAGCGGGCAGGCCCGCAGACCGGTTGGCAGGTATATGCTCTTTCGCACATAAGCCCGTCTTTTGCGAGAGCATCTATATTCGGAGTTTTCATATCCGGATAACCGTAGCATCCCACCATATCGAATCGAGTCGTATCCGTCATAATAAATACTATTTGTCGCTTTCCCATAGCCTGTCCCTGCTTATCTTATTCGTTTTACATTACGTTCATTATACAATACTTCGTCGGTTTTGTCAAGATAAAACCCATATAACAACTTTTAAACGATCGGTTTCTCTTAGACTGACCGCAGTGCTCTTTTTGTGTGCGTATTACTTTAAGTTGCCGTGCTCTTTTTTCTTTACAAAATATAGTTCAGTCGACTTTGCGCCGAAATTTGCGATCGTAAATAAAAACCGCTTTGAAGGCGGTTTTTTGGTACTCCCTGCGGGAATCGAACCCACAACTAGCCCTTAGGAGGATATTGCTGCTCCTAATGTAGGGTTTGCAAAATACCTAAAATGCATATTTTGCACCATTTTCGTCGTTTACTCGCCGTATTTTGCGTAATTTTCGCCGTTTTAATAGCTTTTATAGCGTTCAAAAAACCAAGGCAACCAAACAGGCAACCAAATTTGGTGACCAAATCCCAGGCAAAATCAGGCGATTTGTAAAACATAGTCACCAAAAGGTTTATGGTTGGGTTCATAGTGAATACAAGTATTTTTTATTTGCATATTTTGTCGATAGAATTCATAATAGATTTGCACTTGGAAATAGATAACCTAAATTCTTTGGCTACTGCAAGTAAATCGTCCTTAGTGGGATTTCCGTTGCCGTTAACCGTCA
>JBJFAC010000137.1:0-4237 GCA_051887715.1 Candidatus Neoclostridium sp. | reverse complement strand
GTGTACTCTCTGAAAGGACTGCCGATTTTGTCGATTATCAGGTTTTTATTGTAGTCGATCACGGTGCTTTCAAGCAGATCGTCCGTCGTTTGATAATTGTTATAAAACGCCATGCGGGAAACGCCTGCTTTTTTGCACAGCTCCGTTATGCTTATTTTGGAATATTCCTTTTGCCTGAGCAAAACCACCAAAGCCGTTTGAAGGCTTTCGCGCACGATTTTGTTCAGTTCGGCGTTATGCCTTCTTAATCCTTCCGCTTTATCGGTCATTACAATATCTCCTCTTTTGTAAACGTAGATTTTCTTTCGCTTGCTTTTTTGGGAAAAAACGGTTATAATCCTTATTGATATTACATTTGTAAGCACCATAATGTTATCACAAAAAGAATAAAAAGTCAAGAAAAGGAGCTTGCCGTGAAAGAATATACGTTGATTGCGGACAGTTTTTAAGCTCCACTGGGAGAGAACAATGCAGATTAAAATTCTAACCGACGCGAGTGCGGAAATATCGAAAGAAAAGCAAAAGGAGCTGGACATCGTCTCACTGGATATGCCCGTCAATTACGACGACAAGGAGATAATCGACGTAGATATAAAGCAGTTCTGGCAGTTACAGCTTGCCGGCAAAAGAATGAAAACCAGCCAGCCGTCGCCGGAAAGAATGGCGGAAGAATTCAATAAAGCAAAGCAGGGCGGCTACGCGCTTATATGCGTGCTGATATCCTCGGCGCTGTCGGGAACGTACGAGACCGCGCAAAGCGTAAAAGAGCAGGTGGGCTACGACGGTATTTATATTGTGGATTCGCTTAACGTGACGGTGGGCGAACAGCTGCTGGTTCTGAAGGCGAGAAGACTGATAGACGAAGGCTTGTCTCCGGAAGAAATAGTAAGTCGGCTGGAAAATATGAAAAAGCGCATAAGACTGTACGCAAGCGTAGATTCGCTTAAATACCTCGCTCTCGGCGGCAGACTGAACGTAACGGTCGCAAGAGTGGGCAATCTGTTGAATATAAAGCCGGTAATTTCGATCGAAAAAGGCGAAGTAAAGGTGGTTGCGAAAAAAATAGGGCTGAACAAGACCGTTTCGGAGATATGCGAGCTTGTCGGAAAGGACGAAATCGATTTTAAAGAGCCCGTCGTGCCGTTGTTTGCCTGCAACGACGAGAACGTAAACAAATTTTTAAAAAGACTTTGCGAAAAAGTTCCGCAGCGCTTGGTGGCCGCGCCGACGGAAATAGGACACGTAATAGGAACGCATATCGGACCGGGAGGCTTCGGAATAGTATACGTCGCAAAAGAGAATTAAAGCGATTTTCCGATCCGGACGGAACGCTTTCCCGATGCTCGGGAATAGTTTAACGCGCTTATTTCGGCGCGTTTTTTACGTTGCGGTAAATTCGGAGGGCGAAACGCCGATAATTTTTTTAAAATACCTTGAAAAGTAGTTCAGATCGCAAAAACCGCACGCTTCAGCCACTTCCGAAAGGTTAAATCGGTTGGTTTTGATCATCGAGCACGCTTTCAGTATGCGGAATTCCAGCAAATAGCGGTGCACGGGTTTGCCGATTATTTCACGGAATTTGGCGCTCAGATAGTTCGGGTGATAGTGGAAAACCTCCGCCAGCTTACGGTTGTCCGTCGGCTCGCCGTAATGCTCCTGAATATAGGTTATAATGCCGTCGATGTCGAAGCGCTCGTCCTTCGTCTCGTTTTTGGCTGTTTTTCGTGCTAAACGGGCAAGAACGGAAGTCATTGCCGCCGTCAGCTCGTTTTCAAAATAGGGCAGTTTTTTGCAGTATTCGCTTTCCATGCGGTCGAACAGGTCGGAAAGTGCGCCGCAGTTTTCAAACGTTTTGAATTGATTGAAATATTTCGCGTCGTCGAAAAAGGTTTTGTGAATTACCGCGTAGTCGAACGGCTTGTTGGCGTCAAGCGGAGGAATAGGCATATTTAAGTCCGAATAGTTGCGCGTAAAATCGAAATTTACGGCGAAATACGCGGCTTTTGAGGGGAGAATACGGTATCGTACGCCGGAGTTTATAACTATCAGACCGCCCGCTTCGAGTTTAACGGGCTTTGAGGCGACTTCCATAAATCCGTGGCCGTCGGTGACGTAGAATAATCGGGCGTCGACGGCGATCTGTGTTTGAAAAAGAGAATTTACCGTTACGTCGAAGCGTTGAACGAACCTTATAAAAGGGGAAACGTCTTTGAATTTCATATATTTACAATACCTTTGTTTTGTGCTATAATAGGTTTAATTTGTGTATTGATTATAGCACGCTTTCGTGTTATAATCAAGCGTATCGAAGGAAAAAAACAAGGAGACGAAATGATTCAAAGAAAATATGCGCGCACTGCGACCGTTGCTTTCTTTTCCGTGGCGCACGAAGTATACTTCAGTCAGTTCGAGCAGCTTAAAAGCGCTCTTTCGGTATTCCACCGCGACGCGATAGCGCTGGTGGAAAAAAACTGCGTTACGGTTAAGGACTACGGTTTCGTATGCTCGAATACGGTCGGCTTCGAGGTAGCCGAAAAAATCTGCGCCGACGGCGTCGATCTCGTTATATGCAATATGATAACCTATGCGACCAGCTCCGTTTTCGCACCCGTAATATTAAAGACGCAAAAGCCCGTGATATTGCTTGCGCTGCAACCGTTACGGGCTCTGGACTACTCGAACGCATCCACTTTTACGCAGCTTGAAAACGACAACGTTTGTGCCGTTCCCGAATTCGTCGGTGTTGCCGAGCGGATGGGAAGGCGTATTGCAGACGTGATTCTCGGCTGTCTGTACGACGACGAGCAAGCCGCGGCGGCGCTTTGCGAGTGGTGCGAAATAGCAAAAGTTCTGCACGGGCTTGACGGGGCGCGGCTGGGACTTATGGGGCATACGATGGAGGCGATGTACGATATGCACGTCGATCCGACTGCCGTTGCCGCGACTTTCGGAGTGCACGTGCCGCTTATAGAGGCGGACGACGCCGTGGAGGAGTACGCCAAGGTGACGAGCGGAGAGATCGAGGCGAAGAAAGCGCTTATTCTTTCCGAATTCGAGACGCCCGATCCGAAATCCGATCCCGTAACGAGCAAGCTCACCGAAGCCGATTTATTGAAAGCCGCAAAAGCCGCGGCTGCGCTTGACAGACTGATAGAGCGGTTCCGTCTGGACGGGCTTGCGTACTATTACGAGGGAGCGGAGGACTCTGCGGCGCGCGAGGTCACGTCGTCGTTTATCGTGGGCAATTCCGTTCTTAACGCGCAGGGCATTCCCGTTTGCGGCGAATACGATATCAAGACGTGCGTCGCGATGCTAATTATGGATCGGCTGAATATCGGCGGAAGCTTTGCCGAGTTCCATCCGTTCGACTTTGCCGAGGACTTTATTCTGGTCGGGCACGACGGACCGCACCATCTGGCGGTTGCGGACGGAAAACCCGTTCTTCGCAGTCTGAAGAAATTTCACGGCAAGCCGGGCAGCGGAGCAAGCGTTGAGTTCAAGATAAAAGAAGGCCCGATCACTATGCTGGGCATTACTCAGACCGCGGGCGGAGCGTTCAAGTTCGTAATAGGCGAGGGCGAGTCAAAGAAAGGTCCGATTCCGCCTACCGGAAACACAAATACGCGCGCGTTTTTCCGCCCCACAACGCGTGAATTCGTAAAAAAATGGGTTATGCAAGGTCCCACGCATCATTTTGCTCTGGGAGTGGGGCACCACGCCGACACGATAGCGAAAATCGCAAAAGCGTTGGGAGTAGAAGCCGTTATCGTGCGATAAACGGCAAAACGAACGACAACGTCGATAAATAAAGGGAGCGAAAAATGTTTAAGTCGATAACCTTGGAAATGAGTCTGAAACCGTTCAAAAAAACGGACGACGAATATATTAAGCGCGTATGCGCCCGCGTGTTCGAGCAGTGGTATCCGCTGATCAAAAACCGCGAAGCCGTGTCCGTGTTGTTGTGGACGGCGGACGGAAGCGAAATACTCGATTACGGCGGCGATCTTCTCGATCGGTTCGAGTGGGCGTGCTGGCTGGGAAACGCAAACAAGCCGCTTGCCACCGACGAGGATTACGCAGGGCTTTCCCTGCATGAGAAAAAGCGGCTTTATATGCCCGATCCGCCCGTAATGACTTACCGCACGCTGAAAAAAATAGTCGAGTGTATTCGGCAAGAGGGAGAGCGCGTTTGCCCCGGCGCAAAGATCCGCGTGGGGGAAACTTTCGACGTAGGGCC
>JBJFAC010000136.1:0-4266 GCA_051887715.1 Candidatus Neoclostridium sp. | reverse complement strand
GTCTTGACGGTGCCTTTGGTAACGCCGTCCTTGCTGAAGGTCTTAAGAGCGGTTACTCCGGTTTCGCCTGCGTCAACCAACTTGATTTCGTTAAACTCGAACTTGTCGCCGACGGAAGCGGTCTTAGCGTGCTCTGCAACAGTGAATTCGGGAGCGTTGATGTCGCCTACCTTTACGGTGTAGGAAACGGTGTCGCTGCTGCCGCCGACCGACGCGGTGTACTTAACGGTGTATGCGCCGTTGGAGTTGGGCTTGAACATATAGGTTCCGTTGGTATTCTCGGAAACCTTCATTTCAACGCCGGACGAATGAGTAACTTCGACCTTGATGTCTTCCTTCTTTGCGTTTGCAACGGAGTTGTAAGCGATCATAGCGGGAAGAATAACTTCGGAGTTAACGTCCTTAACGTATGCGGGAACGGTGGTTCCTACGGTTTCAAAGGTGATCGTGCTGTTCTGAGTAGCAACGATAGACTTCTTCTCGACAGCGTAGCTGTTCAGCCAAGCCTCATAGCCGGGAACGCTGCTTACGTAATCAACGGTGTAGTCGGTGGTCGCAACGATGAGCGGTTTATCGGTAACCTTGTAGGTACCTGCGGTCATCATAACGAGCTGTTCGCCCATAAGGCTGAATCTTCCGCCGCTGATTTCGTGAGCGGTTGCAAGATATACGTCTTCGTCGTCAGCCTTAACGTAAGTGCTGTAGTTGTTGAGAGTGAAGGTGCTGTTTACGAGTTCAACGGTGGTGTAGATATCTGCGGAAGTGGGCAGCGTGCCTGCGGAAGGTCCGGTTTCCTTGGAATCGGAATCTGCTTTTGCTGCGACTTCGATGGGATAAATTCTTACGGAGTTATTGCCGTAAACGTCGAACACGCGAACTTCGAGATAATAGGTGCCTGCAACGGTGGGGATGAAGGTGATGTTTCTTACGATCTTGGTGTTGTCTGCCCAGTAGATTTCTGCGCTGAACTGATTGAGATATACGCCTTCTGCGGACTTGATGCCCAGCTCTACGCCCACGTTCTTGACTTCGGACTTAACTACGTCGCCGATCTTAACGGTACCGTAGTTGATTTCGCCCACGCCGCAACGGACGTCTGCGCTTTCGTTCTTAACGAGAACTACTTCGTAGCTGAGTTCCTTAGCGGTAGCCTTAACTACTTTGATGTTCTTTATAACTTCGGTCTTGTTGCCTGCAGCCGAGGTAGCGGTTGCGGTGAGAACGACTTCGGGAGTGGTTACTTCAAGCTCGCCGATCTTGCCGTCTGCACATTCAAGCGTTTCGCCGCTCTTTACTTCGATGGACTTTTCACCGGAAGCGAGCGTATAGGTCGTGGTGAGGTTGCTGTCTTCCTTGGAATAGAAGATTACCGAAGGAACGGTGAAGGTTACGCCGCCCTTGACTACTACTCTTTCGGGTACGTTGTTAACGGTAACGGTAGGATTGGTGGTATCCGCATAATCTTCGACCACGTTGATGTAATAAGTCGAGGTGCTTGCGGTGTTGCCGGTTTCGTCCTTAGCGGTGTAAACCACGCTGTAGTTGCCGGTTACGGAATACGAATAGGTTTCGTTCTTTTCTTCCATCGAAGCCTTGATTGCTTCTACGTACGCCTTGATGTCGAAGGTGAAAGCCTTTTCGGACGCGCTGAAGGTGTACTTGGGAGCGGTCGTAAACACGCTGTTGGTGGAAGTGTATTCAACGTCCTTATCGGTGTTGATATTGTCGAAACGAGCGACCGTCTTGCCCTGAGGATCGGTAACGGTGAGGGTTACTACGATCTTGTCGGTTTCGGTGTCGTTATCGTAGAATTCGGGCATACCGAACTTGATAGCGTTGCTTTCAAGCTCTTTCTCGTTGTTCTTGACCGAATTCCAGCCCCAGTTGGTGGGGATAGTGGTTGCGTCGAAAGAAATTACGGGCGCTTTGCCGTCTTTAGCGGCAACGGTATATTCGAGAACGTCTGCAGCGTTGCCGGCGTCGTCGATTGCCTTATAGGTGATCTTGTAATCGCCTTCGGTTGCGGGATAGAAATAGGTTCCGTTGAGAACGGTATTTCCCTCGCCGACGTAGGTCTTGACTGCGGTTGCGTCGAAATACAAATCGTTTTCGGTGTACGAAGTAGCGTAGCCGGTCTTTTCGTCTACCACTGCTTCCTTAACGGTTTTGCCTTCGGGATCTTTAACCGAGATTTCGACTCTTACGGTCTTGTCGTAGTCGTCGCTTACGGTAGCCGTCGGCAGAGTGAGCTTGCCGTTGATTTGCGCGCTCTTGGGGAAGTTGGTCACGGTGATCGTGGGCTTTCTGTCGTCCTTGAAATTGGACTGAACCTTGATTTCATAGTCCTTGGAAAGAACTTTTGCTCCGCCTGCAACGGTGGTTTCGTAACGAACGAAAGCGGTACCTGCTTCGGTGAACTTATAGCCGTTTTCGGTCTTTTCATAGGCAACGCCGCTGAGAACGGGCTCGATCTTTGCGCCTGCGACGGTGGATACGCCGTCTTCGGTCTTAACGAGGTAAGCCGCCGGAATCTTGTATTCCGTTCCGGTCGCCGCGAAGGTGGGGATGTTTGCAGCGGTGTAGAGAACGCCGTTGTTCACTTCTCCGATAAACAGCTCGTAGGTTTCGGGCATCTTGCTGTTTACGGTGAAGGAATATTCCATTCCGTTCTTCGTGTAGGTAACGACGTAGTTGCCAAGCTGCGTTGCGGTTACGTTTCCGCCTTCCAGAGCGGCTTCTTTACCGCTGGGATCGGTAACCTTTACGTCGTAGCCGGTAGGCGACTTAACGGCGAAAGCCTGTCCGTATTCAACCGATTCGGCAATGTCTACGCTGAATTTATATTCCGCGTCGTCCGTTCCGCCGCCGGTTACTGCAAGAGCAACCATACCAGTGTTGCCGACTGCCAAAGCCGCTGCGATTGCGAGCGAGCAAATGGTAGCCATAAGTCTTTTAAGTTTCTTCATTAACGTATCTCCTAAAATAGTAGATTTATACATATAGTAACGCAATAATTATATCCTTTTAAGAAAGATTTGTCAATCGTTTTTTTACGTTTATCAAAGATATTATTATCGGTTTTTTAACTTTTTATGTAAATTCGCCCGCGAGGCGACTTTTTCGACGCGTCCGATACCGTCAAAAGCGCCATATCCTCGGTTTCGGGCGCGGAAAACGCCTTCCGATCCGCGCGGAATTTCCATCGACTACGAATTGAGCTTGTAAAGATGCGCAAGCCCTCTTAGCGTCAGAGTGCGGTCCACGTGGTCGAATACGTCGCTCTTCGCGCTGACTATCTCGCTTAAGCCTCCCGTCGCCACGACCTTAGCGTTCGGCTCTGCAAGCTCCTTTTTGATTGCGCGGACGATGTACTCGATCAGTCCGACGTAACCGTACACGATGCCCGCCTGCATATTGGTTATCGTGGATTTGTTGATGACCTTCTCCGGTGTGACCAGTTCGACTATCGGCAGCTTTGCTCCGGAAGAGCCCAGCGCCTCCGACGCCGCTTTCAGTCCGAAGCTTATCGCTCCGCCCAGAAACTCTCCCTTTGCGGAAATGACGTTGAACGTAGTTGCGGTGCCGCAGTCCACTACTATGCAGGGGCCGCCGTACGTTGCGTACGCCGCCACGCTGTTGACTATACGGTCCGCTCCCACTTCCTTGGGATTGTCGTACTTGATGTTAAGCCCGGTTTTTATTCCGCCGCCCACTATTATCGGGGTTACGCCGAAATAATGCGTTATCATATGCTCGACCGTGTAATTAAGGTGCGGATTGACGCTGGACATTATCGCTCCGTCTATCGCGGTAAAGTCCACCACGCCGCTGAGCATATTCTTTATAGTATAATAGTATTCGTCCGCAGTTTTGCGATTGGACGAGGACAGCCTTAAAGAATGGACGAGCTTTCCGTCGTCGAACACTCCCAGCTTTATATTCGTATTTCCTATATCTATCGCAAGTATCATTTCTTTCCTCGCCGATTTATCGGTTATTGCAATCGTCGTAAACGCTTTTCAGCCCTCTGCGCACGCCGAATGCCACTACTGGCGTTATTACGGCAGGCAGGATAAGTTCAAAAAGAAAATTCGTCATCGTGACCAGTCCGAAAACGTATCCGTATGTCACGTCCTCAGTCAATCTCATAAAGAAGAAGATCATCGTCATTACCAGAAAAGTATTGACGCACGATCCGATCGGACAGGCAACCGCCATTGCCGGTATTTCCGCTTTCTTTCCCAGCAGTCTTACAAGGCGGTAAAC
>JBJFAC010000135.1:0-4275 GCA_051887715.1 Candidatus Neoclostridium sp. | reverse complement strand
GACGGGCGACGGAATAAACGACGCGCCCGGTCTCAAAAAAGCCGATATCGGAGTCGCAATGGGAATAAGCGGCACGGACGTGACCAAAAACGCCGCCGATATGGTAATAGCCGACGACAATTTTTCCACAATCGTGGGAGCGGTAAAGGAAGGCAGGCGCATTTTCGACAACGTGAGAAAAACGATATGCTTTTTTCTTGCCACCAACGCCGCGGAGGTGCTCACGGTATTTCTGGCTACAGTTGCGTTTTTCCGATTTGAATTTCTGCGCCCGACGCAGTTGCTTTGGATAAATCTTATCACCGACAGCTTTCCCGTGCTTGCGCTGGGAGTGGAAAAAGCGGACGACGGCGTTATGAAAAGACCTCCGCTGAACGCCGTAAAAAGCCTGTGGAATAAGCGCACGATAACCGAAATAATCGTGTTCGGAATTATACAAACGGCGCTGACCGTGGCGGCGTACGCCTACGGCTTGTATTACGGCGACAACGATCTGGCGATAACGCTCGCGTTTTTGACGATGTCGTTCGTCGAGCTGTTGCACGCCGTCAACGTCCGCAGTGAAAAATCCGCTTTAACGTCCTTCTTCGGCAATCCCGTAATGCTCGTAACCGCGCTTGTCGCCGCCGCCTGCACCGTAGCGCTTTGTTGCGTTCCCGTTCTTTCGCAGGCGTTCGGGCTGGTCTGTCCCGACCGCAGCGGTTGGTTGGTCGCGTGCGCTCTGTCGTTTGCCGTGCTGCCCGCGGGAGATCTGTTTAAGCTCGTCAAAAAAGCCGTGGAAAAAGCAGGGCGCAAAAAAGCCGCGAAAGCGAAAAGCCCACGCGCCTTTGGCGTAAAAGCGTAAAATAAAGCCGCATACGAACGAAAAAACCGTAAAAGAATAAAAATTAACCGCCGTAAAAAAGCCGCAAGCGCGAAAAATCTCCGCTTTAGGCGCCATATATAAAAGTCAGCGCCGACGTACCCAAAACGCCGACGCTGACCGCTTTTATATTGTTTGTCGATACTTTTTTATACCGCAAAATTCAAAAGCGGCAGGGAAAGCGGAGTAAAGCTAAAGAAAAGCTTAAAACTCCACGGTAGCGCTAACCGATTCGCCGTTACGGAACTGCAGTTTGTAAAGATCCGCGTATTTGCCGCCCGAAGCGATAAGGCTGTCGTGCGTGCCCTGTTCGATTATCATTCCGTCCGAAACCACCGCGATTTCGTCGGCGTTTTTTATCGTGGACAAACGGTGTGCAACCACGATAGTCGTTCTGCCCTTGCACAGCTCGTCCAAAGCGTTCTGGATTTGAATTTCGGTGGTATTGTCCAGCGCGCTCGTAGCTTCGTCCAGGATAAGAATGGCGGGATCTTTTAAGAACACTCTCGCAATGGAAACGCGCTGTTTCTGTCCGCCCGAAAGCCGCACGCCGCGCTCGCCGATGACCGTATCGTAGCCGTCCGGCATGTTCATAACGTAGTCGTGAATATGCGCGCGCTTTGCCGCCTCTATCACTTCCTCGTCGGTGGCATCCGGTCTGCCGTACAGAATATTGTCGCGAATACTTGCATTGAACAGGTAAACGTCCTGCTGAACTATGCCGATATTTGCGCGAAGAGAGGAGCGTGTTATCCGATTGACGTCCACGCCGTCGATAAATATCTGCCCGTCCTCTACGTCGTAAAAATGCGGGATCAGATGGCAGATAGTGGTTTTGCCGCCGCCCGAAGGACCGACTAAAGCAAACTTTTCGCCTTTTTTAATGTCGAGAGAAACGTTTTTAAGCACTTCTTCGCCTTCATTGTACGAGTAGTTGACGTTTTTAAGCTGAATATGTCCTTCCGCTTTTTTGATTTCGATAGCGTCCTCGGCGTCTTTTTCGGGCTTTGCGTCCATGACCTCCAAAAACCGTTCAAAGCCGGTCACGCCGTTCTGGTATTGCTCCATAAAGCCGATAAGCGTCATAACGGGGCCGATAAACAGTCCCACGGCAATGGTGAAAGCGGTGTAATCGCCCACCTGAATAAAGTTGTTCGACAAAAAGAAACCGCCGGCAATGAGAATTACTACGTTGAAAACGTCGTTAATAAAGGTGTTTCCGGAATGGAACTGTCCCATAGCCTTGTACGCGTCCGTGCGCGCTTTAACGAATTTCTTATTGCCCGTCTCGAACTTCTGCGATTCTATCTCGCTGTTATTGAATGCCTTCGTAACGCGTATTCCGGTAACGCTGCTTTCGAGCGCGGCGTTAATCTCTCCTATCGACTGCCGCGAGCGCATAAAAGCCGAACGCATCTTCTTTCTGAGAACGGCGGTAACGAGAATAAGGAAAGGCACGCAGGCAAATACGATGAGCGTAAGCCACCAATTTATCGTGCACAGGTAGATAAACGAGGCGATTATGGAAATGGACGAGATCAGCAGGTTTTCCGGTCCGTGATGAGCCAGCTCGCTTATATCCATAAGATCGTTGGTCAAACGCGACATTATTTTACCCGTTTCGTGGTTATCGAAAAAGGAGTAGGGCAGTTTTTCTAGGTGATTGAACATATCGCTTCGCATTTGCGCCTGCATTTTTACGCCCATAATATGCCCGTAGTATTGAATAAAAAAGTTTAATAGAGCCCGAAGAACGTATACGCCAAGAAGTATGCAACCGCAGACCACTACCATGCGGACGTTTCCGTCGGGTATGTAGGTATTCAGCATCGTTCTCGTTATCATGGGATAAACTATCGCAATGGCGGCAACCGCCAGCGAGGCAAGCATATCCAACGCGAACAACAGTTTATGCGGTTTATAATACGCGATAAATCGTTTCAACATAGCGTTTTTCCTCCGTAAAAAGTTAATTTCCTAACTATTATAGCGCGCAAAAGCAAAAAAGTCAAATAAAATCGGCATCGGTTAACCTTTATAAAGCAACGTGATAATATGTCGCGCTTGTGAAAAAGGATGAGAAATTATAAAAACAGCGACTTAAAACCGTGACAAAAGGCAATAAAAATGGTATTATATAAGTAATAAAACACAGGAGGCGTTATCGTGATTTACGGAGTGGCATTCAGCGCGGAACTGATACTTTCCGCAACCGCCGGAAAGCTTGTCGGCGGCGGAGACAACTCGGTCGGATGGAAAGAAACGAGCGCGGGCGGAACGCTTAACGAAATATGCGATCTTGCGGAAAGCTGCGGCGAAAAGACCGGACGCTTCGAGTTTATAGGCGGCGTTACCGGAGAGAGGATAAAAGCCGCGTTAAAAGACAAAAACTGCAAATTTTACGCCAAAACAGGAGAAAATCCGCTTAAAATTCGCATTGAAACGGACAAGACGACCGATTTTACCGGTCCGCTTACCTCGGAGCAAATTACTTCCGGGCAGGTTGAGCCGCTCGTCGGAGCGTTGCAAAAGCTGGAAAAGAACAGTCTGCTGCTGCTTCCCGAAAAGCTGTCGGGCATAACCGAGCAAGGCGTGGTAAAGCACGTTTTTTCCGCCGTCGCGCCGCTGTCCGTAAGAGTGCTTTTCAGGGCGGACGAACAGGACCTTGCGGAATGTCTTAAATATAACCCGTACTATCTGATCGTCGACGAGAAAACGGTGTCGTCGTATTGCGGAAGAAAGAGCATGACCGAACAAGAGCTTATAAAGGCTATGTCGTATTTGCAGAAAAGAGGCGCGCATTCGGTGATAGTTTTCGGACTTCACCGCGTTCTGGCTCTCGGATATATGGGCGGCATTTACAAGGCGGAGGGGCTTAACCTCACCGCGAAAGCGCAAACCCGTTTTATGGCAGCTTTTGCCTGCTCGTGCGAGCGCGATTTTTCGTTTGAACGCAGTGTAAAAAACGGCTGTGCGTGCGCTTTCGGAGCGGATATGGAAAAAGCCGTAGCCGACGAAAACGCGTTTAAGGGCGTTTTCACTGTGCTGAGAAAGCGCGTAAAAAAACAAGTCATTCGCAACGTCGCGCATTACGTTATGGAAAATTCGGGCGTGTCGCTGAATAAAAAACCGCTGAATTTACTCGACCTTGCGGTGCTTACGCAAATCACGATGCTGAACATAGACAAGTTCGGCGACCGGAAGCTGACGATGTGCGAGGTAAAGCGCAAATACGTCGAAAAAAATCCCTACGGTTACGTCGATCTGGGGCTGGTGGTGCCGCAGTCCTTTCCGCTATTGTCGCTGTGCGCCGACTCTCTGCGCTACGGGAAAGTGGAAATGCTCGGTTGCAAATCGCTTCTCGACGAAGAGAAGGTGGTGCAGTTCAAGGCGATCACTTTCCGATTTCCTAC
>JBJFAC010000134.1:0-4293 GCA_051887715.1 Candidatus Neoclostridium sp. | reverse complement strand
TCAACCGAAATTCCGCCAAAAACCGAAAAAAATATAGTCTTTTTTATGTGCTCGCGGCTTTCCTCAGTCTTATCCTCCGACGAAAAACCCTTCTGCGTTGCTTTTTGCAAAGGAAAACCGCACCTTGTCGGGCGCGGTGAATTGATTTGTGTTTTGGCGCCGGTTTAACGTTTTGGCGCTGTTTTTCTGCTTTGCGCTGTTTTTCTGCTTTAGCGCCATTTTTATGTTTTGGCGCTGTATTTGCGCTATTTTTCTATTTTAATATCCTTGCCGAAAAAGTCGTGGCGGCGCAGAGCCTCGTACAGTGCGATTGCCACCGAGTTTGCCAGATTAAGCGAACGGAGCTGACCTATCATCGGAATACGCACGGCGTTGTCGTAGTCGGAATAGACGAGCGATTCGGGAAGCCCTTTGGTTTCCTTGCCGAACAGCAGATAGCAGTCGTCGGGATAATCGGGCACGTCGTAGATGCTTTTTTTAGCCTTAGTGGTGAGGTAAAACATCTTGTCGCCCGCGTGTTTTTCGAGAAAGTCGTCCAGACTGTCGTAGTAGACGACGTCCACCTTATCCCAATAGTCCAGTCCGGCGCGCTTTAACGTACGGTCGCTTATCTCGAAGCCGAACGGGCGGACGAGGTGCAGGCGACTGCCCGTACAGGCGCACGTTCTGGCGATATTGCCCGTATTTTGCGGAATTTCGGGCTCGACCAACACGATATTTATCATAACACTCCTGCCGAGACGATGCTTGCGTAGTTGTTGCGATCGGGATACAAGCCCGTCACGTCGCAGGGCAGAAGATGCTCGTCGAGTTCGGGCAGAGCGGACTTTTTACCCTTCAGAAAGTCGCTAAGCTCAGCCGTGCAGTGCTTGACTCTTTGTATAAGTCCGCCGATACGGACGTCCTGAATTTCAAAGCCGAACGGCTTGTTTTCCTTGTACCACTGCGTTTTGAACGCCTCATAGAAGGTTTCCAGCTTGCCCACGAGCGGCTTATAGCCTTTCGCGATCAATTTTTTAAGCGCTTTTTTGCTCTCCAAAGCCGTTTTTTCGTCGCCGTTTTTGATTTTAAGGTACAGCTCGCGCGTTTGCTTGCCCAAAGTGATTTTAGCGGCTATCGCGTCGCACAGCTTTGCAGAGCAGTCGAACATATACGAATACGCGCTGGAATTTTTCGCGATTTTTCTAAGCTTTGCCGCGGCGTCCTGGAACTTGGCTTTATCCGAATTTTCGATCGCCGTATCGATCAGTCCCGTAAAGCAGTCGTTGTACAAAAGATTTTTGCTTATCGCTCCTTTCTTTATTTCGTCGGGCAGATCGAGCGCGCAAAAGTCGCCGGCTCCCACGCCGGTAAGAGCGACGAAGCATTCGTCGTGCTCCGCGTCGCCGTACGCAAGATCTGCGGCGTAGCTGAGAGCGGGCAGAACCGAATTCCACGGGCATTCCGCTCCGTTGTCGCCCCACATAGTGAGAAAAGCGCTTTTAACGCCGTGCTCTTTTGCGGACTTGAAAGCGAGCTCGGTCCTGAAATTGCTGATTTTGTTCTTGGGAGCAAAGCCTTCCCATCTCCACGCGCCTCCGGCGAAAACTATCTGATTTTTTGTAAATTCGGCGTGGCGGTCGAACATAATATCGTACGCGGCTTTGTCGTCGTGGTAGTAGTCCCAATAGACCAGCTGAACGTTTCCGGGCACGCCCTCCGCGATTTCCTTCGGCACGTGAGCGGTTTGCTCGCCGATATAATAACGACCGTCGTTCAACGGACGGAAGAACATATCGCTCCACATCATCGGCTCGAAGCCGTATTTTTCCGCTATGCTCATCACGCGGTTCAAGTGCTTTACCATAAGATCGGTGGCTTTTTCGTGCCCGTTCCTATCCAGATATTTGCCTCTTCCGACGTGATGCGCCTCGTCCATACCGATGTGTATGCGGCGCGACGTGAACGCTTTCGAAACGGACGCGAACATTTTATCGATAAGCTCGTACGTCTTTTCCTCGCCGATCAGCAGAATATCGTCGATATCGCGCACTTCGTCGTATTTTCTCCAGCGCAAAAGTTGGTTGACGTGCGCAAGCGTTTGTATGCACGGCACGACTTCGATGTCGAACTGGGCGGCGTAGTCCACGATCTCGCGTATTTCCTTGAGCGTGTATCTGCCCCTCATATATCCGAACAGCGGCTCGCCCTCCACCTCGTAAGTGTCCTCGGTGTACAGCTGCAGCTCGTTGTATCCCATAAGCGCCAGATTGAGAATGTAGCCCTTCAGAAACTCCACGCTCGGCACGGCGTTTCTCGAACAGTCCAGCATAACGCCGAAATGCTCGAACGCGCAGTTTATTTCCTTCTTGAAATTCTTTTTTTTGTCGTTTACAGCCATTGCTTTTAAGCCGTAAAACGCCTCGTTTTTACAATTATACGTTATGATTATCTCGTCGGGCTTGATTTCCAGGCTTGCCTTCTCGCCTTTTACGACGCTTACCTTTACGCCTTCGGAATCGTCGATTTTAAGTCCCAACTTTCCGCACGCTTTGTAAACGAGATCTTTAAGCGCTACGTCTATACCCGAAAGATTATATTCTTTCATAAACAGTTCTCCCTTTGCTTTATTGACGACGTTCGTCGCCCGTCGATCATATTCTACCACAATTTTACGTACTACGCAATCGTTTTTTACCTTTTTCCGTTATTTAGCGATTTTTTAACGCTCGAAAGTAGTATTCGGACGTTTTTTTGAATAGAATTTCTTATGACGGTTTTACAAAGTATAGTATTGGGGCTGGTTCAGGGCCTTACCGAATTTCTGCCCGTTTCTTCGTCGGGACATCTTTTGCTTACGTCGCAGGCTATGGGAGTTGCTCCTTCGCTGTCGCTTGAGCTCGCGTACCACGTCGCGACGCTTGCCGCTGTTTGCGTTTATTATCGCAAAACGCTGTTTGCTATTATCCGAAAGCCCTTTCAGCCGCTGACGGCAAAACTGCTCGTCTCCACGCTGATCACCGCGGCGATAGCGTTTTTTATGCGACCGGTTGCGGAAAATATGCAGGACGGCAGACTTTTGCCGCTGTTTTTCACGCTGACGGCGGTGCTTTTGGTTCTGTCGGACAAATTTCACCTGAAAAAGCCCGACGGCAGGCTGACCTGCGTGGCAGTGGGCATAGCGCAGGGCTTTGCGGTCATTCCGGGCTTATCGAGAAGCGGCGCAACCGTTTCCGCGGCTGTCTTTGCGGGCGAAAGCCGCAAGTCGGCGGTCGATTATTCCTTTCTGCTTTCCCTTCCGATAATAGCGGGCAGCGCGGCGGTGGAGCTGATTTCTTCGCCTCTCGATAATCTCGCTCCTCTCCCGCTTGCGGCAGGGCTTGTCTCCGCTTTTTTAAGCGGTCTGGCGGCTCTTTTCGTAATGACGAAGCTGAATAAAAAGCTGCCGTCGTGGCTTTTCTCCGCGTACCTTATCGCTCTTTCGGCGCTTCTTCTCGGCTTGCGTTGCGCATAAAAAGCAACCGCGCGAGCATACTTAATAAAAAGGAGAATTTTATGGAAAAAACGATGACAATGAAAAAAACGAATTTCTCGTCTGCTCTGTGGTATATCGTGATAGTAGGCGGCACGATGGGACTGGGCTTTCTTTCGGGACTACTCAGCGGCGCGAACGCGGGCTACACGGGCTTTACCCGTCCGCCTCTCACTCCGTCCAACGTCACTTTCGCGATAGTATGGCCCGTACTGTACTTTCTTGCCGGCACCGGCATGTACCTGATGCTGAACGCTCCCGCGGAGGGCGACAAAAAAGCCGTCAAAACCGCTTCCGTCGTCTTGTGGCTTATCGGCGTATCTGTCAGCTTTGCCTGGAGCTTCGTTTTTTTCACGTTCGGGCTTAAAACGCTTGCGTTTATCCTTTCGACGGTCATTTTCGCCTGCATTACCGGCGTGGTCGCTTTGGACTTTTTCTACTGCAAGGCGGCGGCTTGGCTGCATATTCCGTTTATGCTGTGGGTGGGCTTTGCCACCTATCTGGGCGTTTTTATAGCTCTTTACAACTGAAAATCGGCTTTTTGACCGAGCAATAAAAGCAATTTCCGACCTTCGGCGTTAAAAAACGGGCTTGGATTTAGCGGCGTAGCGATAGGGATTTTATTACAAAATATAAGTATAGCGCAGTTCCCATAGAGAATTTTTAGTCCACAACAAAAGTATAGCACACTATACTTCACCAAAGGTGAAATGTAGTGTGCTTTTCTTATCCACAAAAGACTATTGAGTTAAGTTATATTTTTAGCCTTGTGGCTAAAAGTG
>JBJFAC010000133.1:0-4298 GCA_051887715.1 Candidatus Neoclostridium sp. | reverse complement strand
GTTTGCTTTTCTTCATATCTCGTATCTCGTTGAAAAATTTATTACTTTTTTAAGATTATAAGCGAATATTTAGTCCGCTTATAATCTCAATATTATAGCACTACGACGGCTATTAGTCAAACGTTTTGGCTTTTTTTGTTGCAAAATAGCCGATTTTACGCCAAATTAACAGGTTTTTACACGTTGAACAAAGTTCCGATCGACATATAGCCCTGCGAGCTGTCGCTTTGAGTCGTGCCGACAAGCTCCAGCGAAACGGGCGCAAGCACGTTGCGCACGTTAAGCGTGAACGTATATTTGCCGGTAGTGATCGAAATAACGCCGTTTTGCACGGAATACGCGGCTTCTCCGACGAAATCCGGCTTGTAGACGGAAGAGTATTCGCCCTCCTCGAAGTCCGACGACTGCGAAGAAATTATCGCTTTCCCGTTTGCGCCGAACTTGATTGCGGTGGAAGCGAGGTATACCTCGTCTTCGTAGACGAACGTATAGCTTGCCGTGTACGTTTTACCCTCCACCAGCGTGTTGTCGGTTTTATAGTCTATTCTTTCGGCGGTTTTATCGGCAAAGTTCAGTCTTACGACCGCGACGACCACGTTCTTGTCGTCCGAAAGCGCCGCTTTGTCGTCGCTTACGAAATAGGAGTACTTCTGCTGTAAAAGCGTGGCTTTGCCAAAGCCGTCCAGCACGAGGCTGCCCTGCTCGAACGCGTACTCGCCGCGCTCCGAACCGGCAAAAATCACGCCTTTTTCGACGTCGCCCCACTTGTCGAGACGAACGAAAGTCTGCTTTCCGTTTGCCGTAACGCACACTATCGCGCCGTTTTCGGTGGCGGTTTTGCCTTCGATAAGCGTAACCTCTGCCTCGTCGCCGATAAGCGTTTTTTCGCCCGACAGGAAGAAAGTGGTTTCGCCCAGCGCGGTCACGGCGCGGAGCACGAAATTCCTGCCGCCGATAACGGCAGTATCGCCCGCGGTGAAGTAGTCCTCTATCACGACGGTGCCGAACGTAGTGGCTTTAACCAGTCCGTCGCGCACCGCTGCCGCCTCTATTATGATCTTTCCGCCGTCCGTCGAGCGCGCCGTTGCTTTTATAGTGCTACCGTCTATCGAGGCAAGCCCGACGAAGGTCATTCCGCCGCAATCGAGCGTGATTCTGCCAAAGCGGTCAAGCGACAGGAAATAGCCGGTAAGAGCGCCCTTTCCGAGAGAGGCGGCAAGCTCGTTGCCCTCGTATTTGTTTTCAAGTATCTGCAGCGCGTAGGTCGCCACGGTGGGCTGACCGTTCAGCGACGCCGTGATCGTGTAACGGTAAAAGCCGGGCGTGGTGAAGCTGACCGTGGAAATGTCCACGCATTTGCGCTTTTCCGCCTCGGACAGCACGCCGTCCTTGGTGATTATCTCGATGCCCTCGAAGAACTTGGCTTCCGCCGAGAAAGACGGCTCCGCGCCCATAACGAAGCTCTTCGCGCGGACGATCGCTCCGTCGGTGATGAACGAGTTTTCAAACGTCTTACCGGCAAAGCTTATGCCCTCGAAATCAAGGGGCGTGAGCACGTTGCCGAACGCGTCGAAAATCAGCGAAGCGCCGGTTCCGTATGCGAACGAAGGCGTTGTGTCGAGGTAAGTAAGCGTTACTTCGCCCGCTCTGACCTCGTATTTGAACCGCGTTTTAGAGTAGTATTTTTTGTCGAAGCTGATATAGCCCGTGCCGTAGCCGTCCAGAAAAACGTAGGCGTTGTCGCTGTCGTACCTGCCGAAATAGCGATCGCGGGGCAGTAGCTCGAAAGTTTTATTGTCGGGATCTACGGCAAATTTATATGAGAACGGACTTTTTTTGTCGTCGCCGTTATTCAGCAGGAACACCGTTTTTTGGTCGTAATCGGCTCCGCTGCCTTTAAGCTGTACGATCTCGTAATTACCCATAGAGGCAACCGTTTTGCCGCCCACGAGATACTCGAAATTCTCGTACGAATCGGCGGAAAGAACGGCGGTTTTACCGTCCACGACGCCCGTAAACGTCATTCCGGCGTACTGCTTTACCGCGTCGGCTTTGTCTATTTTGGCGGTCTTGACGTCTACCGTAGTGAAGGAATACTTTTTACCGTCGAAAACGGCGTTGCCGCTCGCTCCCACCGTCGTTCCGCTTAACGAAAGCTCGACCATGCCCCACGAAATCTCGTAATAGCTGTCGTAGCTCGTTCTCTCGACAAGATCGGTTTTCAGTCCGAAGCAGACGTTTTCGCCGCTCGCCTTGTCTTTAAGCGTGAAAATCTCCAGCGTGTAAGCGGGATAGGTCATTTTTATTACGTGGTCGGACGAGGAATTGACGATAAGCGTGTCCTCGTATTCGTATTTGTCGGAGGAAAAATAAACGAACGGTCGGAAATCGTTGGTAAACGATATTTTGTGCGCGTTTACGGGCACGAGCGCAACCACGCCGTCCTCGTAGAACAGATCGTAGTCGAACGTGCCCAGCCTGATCAGCAGATGATTTTCGCTTATCGCGCTTTTCATCGTGGCTTTTCTGCCGTCCACGGTGATTCCGCCCTTCTCGTCGACGATCATTTTATCCGCTCTGTCGCCGGGAGCGATGGACGGACTATCCTCCTCCACGCCCCAGTCTTCCTCGCCGTCGTAATAATCGTCGTCGTAGTCTTCGTCCGCGGTGCGCATTATACCCGTGAAATAGCCGCCCTGTATTGTTCTGTCGATAACCGCCACGCGGCATTCGCAGGACACGCTTTTATAGGTCAGAGTAAGCACGTACACGCCGGGAGCGAACACGTCCGCTTTGCCCTCTATCATGTTATAGTCGGGCTCTATCTGCTTGTCGCGGTCGGTGATCTCGAACAGATCCTCCGCGCGCAAAGTCGTTCCGGTGAACACCACGCGGTCAATGGCGTAGATCTTTACCGACGAGGCGACCACGACCGTATATTCGACGAATACGGGCTGATTTTCCGCTCCGTCGGGGTACACGGCAACGCGCACGCGCTGTTCGCCTGCGTACGAAAAGTCTATCCGGCTTTCCGAACGGGCGTAGCAGGTGATTGCGTCCACCCAATCGGCGTGCTCGGTCAACGTCTGTCTTATGCCGTTGATATACACGCTGACGTTGGAGAACACGTCATATTCGGTAGTGCCCTCCGGCAGATTGACTAAGGAGTTGATCCTCTCCACCGTGTAAAATCTTTCCACTACCTCATAAACCAGAGTGTATTCGGCGTAATCGAATTCCACCGTATTCGACCATACGTCGGGCGGCGTAGTGCAATACGGCACGGACAGCGTCACTTCGTACCTGCCCGGCGCGTTAAAATCCACTTCCTCCAAGCCGGTGAAATACTCCTCGGGGATGAGCGAGAACGAAACGCCGTTCACCTTGACGGCAAAGTCGCCGATAAAATCGTAGGTCTGCTTATTAGTGCCTTTTTTGATCTTAACGACTCCGGGCGACTGCACCGCAACGCCCATACGGACGGTCACGATCGCAGTGGCGCTCTTGCCGCCGTAGCGCAGCGTTATTTCGTTTTCGCCCACTTTCGAGTAGTCCACCGAGCCTTCTATCATATTCGCCGTTACGGGCACGATCTCGTCGCCTATATACAGCGTGAACAGCGATTTTAAGTCTATAACGCCGCTGTTAGGATAAGTTTCAACGTTTTTAGCGGTAATTCGCACTTCGGGCAGAGCCACTATCCGCACGAGCACGGACTTTTCCACCGTTACGTCTCCGTGCGTGAAGGAGAATACTACCGCGCATTCGTCGCCCTCGGAGGCGTTTTTGACCGCGGAAAGGTCCAACATACTTTCGGTGACGGGCTGCGCCTTTCCCTGCACGAACAGCGTGAAAAGCCGCGTAAAATCAAACGTTTCCGCCTGCTCCGAGGTCAGATCGTACGACTTGTAGCACGCATACGCCTCCACGTCCTCGATATGCACGACCTTGACAGTCAGCTTTGCGCTGTAAAAGCCCGCTTTGAGCGTCAGAACGTACACGCCTTTTACGGGCAGAACCTCGCCCTCCAGCATATCGGCGGAAACCGGAACCTGCTCTCCGTCCTCCACCATCGTAAAATGCGCGGCGTAGTCGTAGCCATCGGTCTCTCGGTCGGTCAGCTCGATCTCGGCAGGAGAAGCGGTCAGCTCGTATATCGGGCGCTCCACGCGTACCGTCAGCGTTGCCTTAGCTCCTTCGAACGCCGCCGTAACTTCGTAGTCGCCCTCTTCCGCTTTAACGCCGCTTTGAACGCAGTCGGAGGGAAGCGCGATCTCGTGCCCGTCCTCGGTTAAAGT
>JBJFAC010000132.1:0-4316 GCA_051887715.1 Candidatus Neoclostridium sp. | reverse complement strand
CGCTTGAAATAATCAGCGAAGTGCTGGACGACGCCGAAGAAAACGGAGAGGGCAATTACACGCTCCCGTCATATTACGCCTCTTTGATAGGCGAAGAATTTAAAGAAAACGGCATAGAATGCGATATGAGCGACGGCTTTGAAAAGCTGATACGCGATCTGTCGCAGTCCAACGACGACGTTTCCTCTCTGCCCGCGCGGCTTGGCGGAATACTGCGCGAATATCAGAAGGTGGGTTACAACTGGCTTAGAAAGCTGTCCGACAACAACTTCGGCGGAATACTTGCCGACGATATGGGACTGGGCAAAACGTTGCAGGTCATTGCTCTGCTCAGCCGTGAAAAATGCTCGGCGATAATCGTCTGCCCCACGACGCTGTTGCTCAATTGGCGCGAGGAGATAGAAAAATTCGCGCCCGAGCTGAAAACGCTCATCGTTATGGGCTCGCAAGCCGAGAGGAAAGCGCTTATTGAAAAGCGGGACCAGTACGATATAGTCATTACGTCTTACGACCTTATAAGACGGGACGTGGAGCTGTATGCGGACGTCACCTTCGATTACGCGGTCGCCGACGAAGCGCAGAACATCAAAAATCCCGAAACCAAGAACGCTCAGGCGGTCAAAAAACTGTCCGCGCGCCACAAATTCGCGCTAACCGGCACGCCCGTCGAAAACCATCTGGGCGAGCTGTGGTCCATTTTCGACTTCGTAATGCCGGGATTTCTGGGCACTTATCCGCAATTTAAGGAAAATTACGAGGAAGGCATAGTGTTCGGCGACGAGGATACGGCGGACAAGTTCAAAAAACTTATTATGCCGTTCGTGTTGAGGCGACTTAAAGCCGACGTGCTGAAAGAACTGCCGCCCAAAGTGGAAAGCAAGCTCACCGTTTTGCTGGAGGGCGAGCAAAAATCGCTTTACGCGGCGAATATGCAGGGCGTAAAGCATTCGCTGTCGCTTACCGACAATCCCAACCGCGTGGAGGTGCTCAGTATGATCACGCGCCTGCGTCAGCTGTGCTGTCATCCCGCGCTGGTCTATCCCGATTACAACGGCAATTCGGCAAAGCTGGACAGCTGTATGGAGCTCATTTCGTCGGCGGTGGAGGGCGGACACAAGGTTTTGCTCTTCTCGCAGTTTACGTCTATGCTGGACATAATCAAAAAACGCCTTGCCGAAAACAATATTTCGTTCTATCTGCTCACCGGCGACAATCCCAAAGCCGAACGCCTCGAGCTGGTCAAAAAGTTCAACGTGGACGACACGAACGTGTTCCTGATCTCGCTTAAAGCAGGCGGCACGGGGCTCAATCTGACGGGAGCGGACATAGTAATTCACTACGATCCGTGGTGGAACGAGTCGGTTATGAATCAGGCTACCGACCGCGCGTACCGTATCGGGCAGAACAAGTCCGTGCACGTTTACAAGCTCGTGCTCGGCGGCACTCTCGAAGAGAGTATATACGATCTGCAACAGCGTAAGAGCGCTCTTTCCGGAATGGTGGTCGGACAGGAGAACAATCTTAAAGACATCGTTAAGCTGCTTAAAGAAGAATAACTTTTTTGCCGTCGCGCATAATATTTGCGTGCAAAAAAAAGCTGAACAACGTAATAACGCCGCGAAAAAAGCCGAAAAATTATGGCGAAAAGCGGCGTTTTTGTTTGCCGTTTTGCCCGTTTTGCCCGTTCGGTTGGTTAAAAAAGCGCTGAAAAGCAGGCAAAAAAAGGGAATCTGCGTAGAGGGGAAAACTCGGATCGGCGGCGTAATGCAGTACGTTTCCGTTCGCGGAGAGGACGAAAACGCTCCTCTCGTCGTGTTTCTGCACGGAGGGCCCGCGCTTCCTACGCGCGGAACGGACGAAAAATTTATGCGCCTTGCGGAAAAAAGGTTCGTGTGCGTTTGCTGGGATCAGCGCGGAAGCGGCAGAAGCGAGGGCGAGGGAGAGGACGGACGAACGCTTCTACGCGATCTGGACGAGGTGACGGATTACGCTCTGAAAATAACGGGCAAGCGGAAAGCGTGGATAGTAGGGCACTGCTGGGGCAGCGTGATAGGCTTGCGCTACGCCGCCGAGCATCCCGAAAAAACCGCGGGATACGCGGGCGTGTGCCAGTTCGTTTCGGGCAGGCGATCGTATGCCGCGATAAAAACGACGGCGCTCGAAGCCGCGGCGATAAAGGGCAATTTCGACGACGCCGCCGAGATAAGCAGGCGTTTTAACGGCTTGTTGAAGGCGAAAAACGTTCGCGAAACCGATCTGTCCGACTGGACGAGGCTGCACGCGCTTTACGAAAAATATCGCGGCTACGCAAAGAAAAAGAGCAATGCCTCCATCGTTGTAAGAGCGCTCCTTTGCCCCGATTTCAGCGCAGGAGATTTTTGCTATCTTCTCTCCTGGGCGGACCAGAAAAACTGTATGAAAGAGCACGAAAAGCTTATGAACGAGTGCATTTTCGGCGTTGATTTTCTTGCCGAGCCGCCCGTTTTGTGCGTTCCGTGCGCCTTTATCGAAGCGGGAGCGGACGCCGTCACCGACAGCGGAACGGCGCTTCGGCTTATGAATGCGATCGACGCTCCGAGAAAAAAAGTCTATCTCGTCAAAAACGCCGGTCACAACGTGACGTTCGATAATCCCGCGGGGCTTATCGCCGCTCTCGAAAGCGAAATAATCGGTAAAGAAAGTTAAAAAAACGGCATCCGATTGCGGCAAAAATGCGCGTAATCGCAAAAAAATACGCGTTTAACACAATTTTCATTGATTAATGCGTGTAATCGTCATAAATTTGCTTGTGAAAGTGCGGCGTTTTTGTTATAATATTCGACAGGGAGTATTGTATACTCTCGGAGGTGCTAATTGAAAAAGAAAAACAGAGTTTGGATATATATCGTATTCGCAGTGCTGGTCTTCGCGGTGGCAGGGCTTATTTTCAAGCTGTCCACGGGAGCGACCAAAGCCGAAATAGTCGACTTTGAGACAAGAGTGCGCGACGGCGAAGTATCCGAAGTAAAAATCAACGGCGACACCACCGAGTTTTTCGTGCCGGGAGAACAGGGCACGTTCGGTGCAAGCGGCAAGTGGTATAAGGTCACCGTGCATTACAATTACGAACAATTCGAGATCGGCGAGGACGAAAACAAGCAGTACGTCACCGTCGCCGCTTTCGTAAACGCTTCTTTCTACGTAAACGAAAACGGACATCAAGTAAAGATAAAGCTCACCGAAACGGACAGAAACGCCGGCAATATCTGGTCGTACGTAATAAACGGATTATTGCTGGTTGCAGGCATAGTGTTTATCGTTATGCTGTTCCGCAAAATGAGCGACGTTGGCGGCGGCGACAGGGGCGCTATGAGCTTCGGCAAGTCGCGCGCCAATATGCAGTCCAACGTTAAAGTGCGTTTTTCGGACGTAGCGGGCGCGGAAGAGGAAAAGGAAGAGCTTAAAGAAGTGGTCGAATTCCTCAAGCACCCCAAGAAGTACACCGACGTGGGAGCAAAAATTCCGCGCGGAGTATTGCTTGTCGGCCCGCCCGGCACCGGTAAAACGCTGTTTGCCAAGGCGGTTGCAGGCGAGGCTAACGTGCCCTTCTTCTCCATATCGGGTTCCGACTTCGTGGAAATGTACGTCGGCGTGGGCGCAAGCCGCGTTCGCGATATGTTCGAGACGGCTAAAAAGCATATGCCGTGCATTATTTTTATCGACGAAATAGACGCGGTCGGTCGTCAGAGAGGCGCAGGTCTCGGCGGCGGAAACGACGAACGCGAGCAGACTCTCAACCAATTGCTGGTTCAGATGGACGGCTTTGCCACCAACGACGGAATTATCGTTATGGCGGCAACCAACCGCTCGGATATTCTCGATCCCGCGCTTATGCGTCCGGGCAGATTTGACCGTCAGGTGTACGTAAATCCCCCCGACGTTCGCGGCAGAGAAGCGATTTTCCGCGTTCACGCCAGAAACAAGCCCTTGGCTTCCGACGTGGATTTCAAGGTACTTGCGCGTATTACCGCAGGCTTTACCGGAGCGGACATCTCCAACGTGCTTAACGAGGCGGCAATAATCTGCGCAAGAGAGAACCGCACCAAGATCAATATGGAGGACATCGACGAGGCTATCAATAAGGTGGGTATGGGACCTGCCAAAAAGTCGCGCCTGGTCACCGAATACGACAAGCGCATAACCGCGTATCACGAGTCCGGTCACGCCATCGTCCGCCAGCTGTTGCCTTGCGGAAGAAGCGTGCATCTGGTCACCATCATACCTCGCGGCAACGCAGGCGGCTTTACGTTCTTCAAGCCCGACACCGACTCGACCTA
>JBJFAC010000131.1:0-4326 GCA_051887715.1 Candidatus Neoclostridium sp. | reverse complement strand
GACGATACCATCACCGTAAGCGACGACAATTGGGGCTCGAAAGAATATCCGTACGTCATTTCCGACGTTCGCCACCTTTACAATCTTTCGGAATTACAGCGACTGGGCTATTTCTATAAATCTTATATCGGGAAAAACGAGGCGGGGAGCTATTCCAAAATCCCCTATTTTCTGGTGTGCACTCCGGACTATACGCCCGCTTTGATCGACGGCACGAACTTTAGAGGATGCTCGTCGATAGGTACTAACGAATATCCTTTTATCGGCTCGGTGCGCGGCGTGTGCGACGAGCAGTCGTCCGTTACAGTGGGAGGCAAGACGTGCGATACTTCCGTTATTTATAACGTCAAGGTCAACGGACACCCCGCCAATACCGACGTGGGACTGTTCGGCTACGTCGGCTATCTGGGCGATTCGTCTGCCGCGGACGAGCAAACGGGCGCGTTCGCAGGGCAAAATTCCACGCTTTCCAACCTCGTGCTCGTGGACGTGCAGGTGTCCGTCGCTATGCCCGACGGTTTCGACGGCATAGTGGAGTTTCTGGAAGATATTATGATCGATAAGACGGGAGGACACCGCTATTCTTATTCCGAATTGTATAGCGAAGAAAACCCCGAAAATTACAACGGCGTTCCGCACGAAAACCGCCATATAGGTATTCTTGCCGGGCACGTTTCCTATGCTACCGTCGAGTACGTCAGCGTTTATTACTCTTCGGACGACGTGGTGGCGATAGATTTACGCGATTCGTCGCACAGTCAGGACGGAACCGAAAAAGCGAATTACCTCTCCGCGATGGGTATTCTGGGCTTTCTGCATAACGTCAACCCCACCGTCACGACGGACGAGAGCGGAAATACTTTCGTTACCGAGGGCTCCGGCAGCAGCGGTATTACCTACGGGCAGTCGGGCGGCGGCGGTCTTGCCTCCGGTATTAAATCGGGCTACGTGCTGGCAAGCAATATTTATAATAATTACCACCGGCTGCCGGTAGTGGACGAAAACGGTAACCCTATTTATGACGAAAACGGTAACCCTGTTTATAAAGACGATACGAGCGGAACGGTTAAGCTTATCGACGCGCTGGACGAGGACGGTAAACCGCTGTGCACCGAGTGGATCCGCGACCGTATTCTGTGGGGTACGCAAAATACCGGCAAATACTATTTCTACGACGGCGTGTTTACCTTCGCGCTTTCAAGTCAGGACGACGTTCTGGAAACCACCTGGACGGAGGAGGATCCCGGCGAGTTCGCAATCGGCTCGACAAATCCCGACGATTGGAAGGTGAACTACTCCAAGGGTAATACTTCCGTAGTCGCTTTCGTCAAAGAAATCGACACCGAGGAAAAGTTTAATACGGTTGTGGAGAGTAATCAGCCTATTTATATCGGTTACGAACAAGGCGAAACCGTTTATCTGATGTCTTTGACCGAGAGCGACGACGCTTCTTCATCGGGCTTTTTTGATAATTTCGCCGATAATAAGTATAAAACGATAGCGTTTAACAGAAATTTTATGACCGATAAGGAGACTGTTGCTTCCATTCAGGAAACGCTCAAGGGCTTGTATAAGGACAATCCTGACGATCCAAAACTGCCCTATGATAAAGACGGCTACGTCAATACCGACATATTAGATAATATCGGGGATTATCGCCTTATAAATCTCGGTACAGCCGCAGATATTACGGAACTGAAAAATAAATATACGATAAATGTGTCGACGGCTTCGAACGGTAAGTATTATATTAAAAGCGGAGATAACTTTCTTTCGTTATTGTGCCAAAGAACCAGAATAACTAGAACGTATACTTATAGTATTTGGGCCGGGGCAAGCAAGCCGAGTGACGGTTGGTTTGCGTATTTTTGGAGTAATATGGCTTCCGTCGAATTTTCCGGCGGCACATTCAGAATAAGATATAATCTGACTGCTGAAAGCCAGGCTGAAGAGTTGCGATACGCTTCGTTTAACGGCGACGTGACTACTCCTAAATTTCAAGGAACGGAAGACGACACTACCGATTTTATTAACTTGAAATTCTACACCGTTGAGGGCACCAGCGACCTAAATTTCGGGCGCGTTACCTTCGATCCGAAGGACGGAACGGGCGGACAGTCGTTCAAAGTCAGCGATTACGTGCTGTTTGCCGCGCCCACTCATACTCTCGACGCCAACGGCTACATCGCTTCGACCACTACGACGTACGAAGTGGCGGAGCTTGCCGCTCTTGGAATTCCCGACGGGAATACCGACACCGGTGTTATCGGCTGGCAGGACGGCAAAGGCAATCATATAACCAAAGAAAGCCTGCAGAAAAAGTTCAGAATGTATCAGGGCATAAACTTCGGAGCCAATATAAATATTATAAACGGTACTTTGGCTACCGACGGAATGCTTACCGCTCCTGTCGGAACTAACGGAGTAGAAGCGAATATTCCGCAAGGCTGTATCGCGTTCCGGGTAAATAAGGCGAGCGATAATATTAAAATACGCGTAATAGTTTCCACCGCCGTTTCCGAGTTATATCCAGGCGAAAGCGAAGATTACGATCTCGGCTCGTACACGCGCTTTTTCAACCTGTGGAAAATGGAGGAGGCAGGAGAAAGCGCCGTGCAGGTGTTCGAGGCTACCGGCTCCGGACTTTTAGACCGCTTTATAGTGCCGCGATCCCACCCGTACGAGCCGGGTAAAAACGCCGCTTCTTCCGATTCCGAATATATAAACGTCAGATATAACGAAGCCGATTATCGCTGTTATCTCAACGGCGACCGCGTGCTCGTCGCGTACGAATTCAGCGTGGACTCCACATCTAACGGAACGGGTACGGGCATATACTGCCTCGGTATGTCGGGAATGAACGGCGACGGAGGAATGGTTAAAAACGTTCCTATGGAGATAATCTATTTCTCGGCGGACGGCGTTGCAAGCGCCGGACGAGACGGCGAAAACGCTTCGCAGATAGGCACGATCGATTTCGTGTACGACTATAACGGCGTTATCGTCACCGTTAAGGACGGCTCCGTTACGGATAAGGACGGCAACGAGGATTATTCCGGCTATTACCCGTCCTACTGTATTCTGTATTCCGATATCGCAAAGCCGGACGCAAACTATACCGAAGCAAATCCGTCCTATCTTTTGGTAAACAACGAAAAAATTGTGGTTCGACGATACGTGGATACGGGCGAGTCTCCGCCGGTTTCGGACGAAAACCATAACACTACGATCAGCAGATCGGTTATAATCGTAAAACTTGGCGGCGATAAAAACGTCTGTATAGTGCAATATTCGCGCTACGCGGACAACGTAAAGGTTGAAGATATTACAACGTAAGCAGATAATGAGTGATCCTAAAAACAAATCGCTTTTAAAGCGCACGGCCGTAATGGCTGTGGTATTATTAGTATTGATCGTCGTGTTCGGCATAAACGTCGTCATCTATTTCAATCGGTCGTTCGGCTGGTTTTCACGCAGTCTGAACGCAAACGCGAAAGGAATGGAGGTCAGCCTTGCCGGGTACGGTATTACGGACGTCTACTTCCGAAAAGGAGTGGGCGAGTCGGACTATACGGAAATTACAAGCTGGGACTCCGTTTTCAGCGGTCTAAGCCCGGGCGACAGCGTGTCGATCAAGGCGCAGTACTCCAACGATTCGGGGACGGCGCACACGCTGGGCGTGTATTTCGGAATCGGCGACGGCAACGAAATTCCGCTTGTAAAGGACGGAAAGTATTACTATTTCGGCACTCAGCTGAAAATTACGGAAATCGTGATCGACGGCAATGAGCAAAGCTTTACGGGCGATAAGTTTTTAATGACTCCGCCGTCGGATAAATTAGCCTACGACGCGCAACAAACTGCCGAGAACGCCTTTATTGCCGACGTCTCCGTGCCGTCGGGCGGAAGCGCAGCCGTGGAAATTACCGTGCAGTTCGTAAACTATCCCGACGTTAATCAAAACGTCTATCAGGGCTTCGGAAAAGGCTCGGAAACCTGCTTTCGTCAGCTGATCGCCTACGTCAACGATTGATAAATATAAAACGGCGTTATTTATGTTCTGAAAAAGCTGCGTTCTAAAGAAAGAGCGCTTGTCGTACCCTTTTCCGCACGGCAAGCGCTTTTTTCAACCGTTTGATCGGCGATTTTACCATTTTATAGGCGATACGCCGTCGGTATCGTAATGCCAGTAGTTTCCGCCGCCGCTCGGCTGCGCGTTACTGTAATAATAACGCGTTGCGTTTGTTAGCGGAGAATTTTCCTTACCGATATATGAGCACGCCTCCTTCGACGAGGAGCTGTTCCAGAAGCTGGTGGACAACGAGT
>JBJFAC010000130.1:0-4368 GCA_051887715.1 Candidatus Neoclostridium sp. | reverse complement strand
TAGGGCCCGAGTTTGCCGTTTCCGATTTCAAATACCGCCGTCATACCGAGATTTCCACGGGACAAAAACTCAATTTGTTTTCGTTCGGAGGGATCGATTCCACGGCGATGCTGAACGGAGACGACAGAAAATACGCGGCGTTCCCGAACGGTATACCCGATAAAACGCCTTTCGGCACCTTTCTGGGCAAGCAGTGCAACGCATTTCTAAGCGATATGGGGTTTGATTATCTGTGGCTGTCCAACGGAGTCGGGTTCAGCTGCGATCCGTGGGACGAGCACGGAAAAGTGTTCGACGGCAAGAAGTTTTACCCCGAAAAGCTGGCGGTCGTAAGGGAAAAGGTGTTTGAATTCTGGAAGCTTTTCCGTAAGGCTTGTCCCGACTTTCCCGTGGAAACGCGTGGCACGAACAATTCGGCGGGAATAGACTATGCAAGCGACGGCGTTCCGCTCTACGATATTTACAACGCCGGGCTTAACGTCACTCCGCCGCCGAATTCGCCCTGGGCGGCATTAAACGACGACTTCGGGCTCGAACTTATGGGGCACATGACGAGGATATGTTCTCTTCCGGGCGATAAGTTTTTAATGCGCTATTACGTCCACGATCCGTGGTGGGCCAACACGCCGTGGTACGACCGATATAACGGTCAGCCGCACGATATTTATCTGCCGATGGCAATTTCGCGTATAGACGGCGACGGAAACGTAAAAAGCGCGGAGCTGTTCAATATACTTTCGATCGACAATTCGTTCGGCGATATGCCGGACTGCTGCGTCAACGAACCGCTTCCGCACGTGCTTAAAGCGGAAAAGGACGCGCCCGACGCAGTCGCTCCCTTCGTGTGGGTTTATCCCGTGCGCGAGTATACTACCGCTTCAAGCGAAGATATGCTTGCCGAAATGTACTACGGCGATAAATTTATCCGCGACGCGATAAACTGCGGTTTTCCGCTTAACTGCGTCGTATCTACCGATAATTTCATCGGGCATGATCCTGAAATATATAAAGGGAGCGTGCTCTTGTCGCCCGTTCAACCGGACGAGAAAGCGGCGGAAGCGCTTCACAGGTACGCTCTCGGCGGCGGAAAAGTGATATATTATTCGTTCGGAGAGCGGCTGGCTGCGGTTGACGCTTCGGTTGCGGAAGTAGCGGAGATAGAAAAGGGAGCGGACGCATTGTTTGCCGCCGCGGCGCGCTTCGGCTACGAGGTCGGCGTTAAAACGGCTCACGAGAACGCAAAACTACCTACTATGACCGTTCACCGCAGTAATAACGCTTTCTTTTTCTCGGTTTACAACCGCGATACCACTACGGAAGTTTCTTTTAAGTTTCCTCTCGGCGCTCCCGTACTCGACTGCGGCGAGGCAGAGGTGCGCGGCAAACGGTCAACCTACCGTTTTTCTCGCTTCGAGCACCGCGAATGCCGCGTGTTCGTAGATCAGCCCGAAGGCGTGATTTCCGTGCGCGAATATCCGCCCGTAAGCGGTATGCACAGAAGAAAAATACGCGTTGAAGGCTTGAAAAACGCTTCCGTTTGTCTGTTCCCGGAGACCGGAAGCATCGGAAAATGCGACGTGCTGTCGTGGGACAGCGGCAAGCCCTTGGAAGGCTGGGCGCTCGTAAAAGACGAATACGGCGCATATTACAAAAAAGAGAACGTCTCCGGAGACCTTTATTTCTGTATGAGATACGGCGAGGACAGCACCGTTATGCCCGACGGCTTTAAGTCAGGCGCAAATAACCGATAACAGCAAAAGTCGCCGCCGGACAGCGACCGATAATAATTCCAAAGAGCAAAGGAGGATAAATCGAAATGGCAAAATTAAAAATAGTGCCGCTCAGCTCGCTACACAAGGTATTCCCCGAAGGAGAACCGGAAAAGCATACGAAAACCGCTTTCACGACGCTTAAAAATGAACCTTTGTCGGTGCAGTTTGCGTACAGGCTGGAGGAAAACTCAGCTGCGCATCTTTCCGTAAACGCGGTAATAGAAACCGATCTGCCCGTTTCGCTGTACAGCGTGGGATACGTTCCGGTAGCGCATACTGCGGTGGACGGCTTGGCGGACAGCTATCCTCCCGGGCTGTTTCCCGATATTCTGATTCCGAAAAAAGTCAATCCGCAAATAAAAAAGCTCGATTCGTTTTTGCAGGTCAACACCGAGCTGGGTGAAAAAACCTTTTTGCACGCCGGAAAGGATTGCTGGAAAAGTATATGGCTTACGTTCGGGGAAAGTAAAAACTGTCCTTGCGGCAATCACACCGTCAAAGTCAGCTTTTATTCGCGCGACGATATGTCGCTCGTCGGGGAAAGCAGTATAACCGTCAAGGTCATCGACGCTAAATTGCCCGCGCAAACGCTTAAATATACCAACTGGCTGCACTGCGATTGCATTGCGGACGTATACGGCGTGGAAGTATTCTCCGACGAGTTTTTCGCCGTTTTGGAAAAATTCGTCCGTTCGGCGGCGCAAAACGGTATGAATACGTTGCTTACGCCTTGTTTTACGCCTCCGCTCGATACTGCGCGCGGCGAGTACAGGCGTGTAGTTCAGCTTGTAAAGATCACGGTCCGCGACGGAAAGTATCTGTTTGACTTTTCTTTGCTTAAACGGTTTATGGACGTAGCACGTCGTTGCGGAATACGCTATTTCGAGCACTCGCACTTGTTTTCGCAATGGGGAGCGGAGTGCGCTCCGCAGATAGTTGCCGACGTCGGCGGCAGACAGCGGCGCATATTCGGCTGGCAGACCAAGGCGAGCGGAAAAAAGTATTCGGACTTTCTTCACGCCTATATCCCTGCGCTGTTGGATTTTCTTAAAAGCGAAAAGTGCGATAAAAAGTTCCTTTTCCATATTTCGGACGAGCCGTTTGCCGAGCATATCGTAAGCTTTGGCAAAGCGAAAAGCGTTATCGGCGATATGCTGGACGGATATACCGTGATCGACGCGCTTTCCGAATACGATATTTATAAAAAAGGGCTGGTCGAAATTCCCGTTGTCAGCACGAATCACGTGCGGGATTTTAAGGGTAAATGCAAAAACTACTGGTGCTACTATACCGGCGGCGAGGTTAGAGAAGGTCAGTCCAACAGATTTATAGCTTGCTCGTCGGAGCGCAACCGAATGATCGGTATACAGATGTACGCCGCGCGCGTGAAGGGGATTTTGCATTGGGCGTTCAATTTTTATTACGACGTGTTAAGCCGCGGCACGTTCGATCCGTGCAAGGATCCGGACGGATTTGCCGGCAGAGCCGCCGGAACGACGTACTTCGTATACCCGACGCCCGACCGCGACGTCTATCAGTCGATACGGCAGAAGGTGTTCTACGAGGGAATAAACGACTTCCGTGCCTTATCGCTTTTAGAAAAGCTGAAAGGCAGAAAGTATGCGGAAGACCTTATAGAAGAATTTTACGGCAAGGTGGACTTTTTTACGAGCGCCGGAAGCGAAGAAAAACTGCTTTCTTTCCGCGAAGAACTCAACAAAAGGATAGAACAGTCTATTTAAGCGGCGTATAGAGTCGCCTATAGCGTTAAACCGTGATATAATTAGCACGGTTTCGCGCCGTTATCCGCTTTACTTTCGGGCGGCGCTTCGACGGCGGCGCAAAACCGAGCGTAAAACAATAAAAACGAGAACGCACTTTTCCGAAAAGAAGGGCGCGTTTTTTATAACGTCCTAAACGATAGAATATGATAAACGTGTGAAAATTAAAAAACGGGCGAACGAATATATATTTTCGGCGCAATGATAAAATACTATGATATGAATAAATATCTCGCGTTACGGTCGGCGCCAGGCGGTTTTTTCGGTAAAGCGACGTATTCGTGCGATTATGCGCGGCTTTCGACCGTTTCGGGGAAATTCGTCCGCCGCCTTCGGGTGCGTTTTTCGGGGGTAAAAAATATAATCGGGCAAAAAAAATATGATATATACGGCAATATTATAGATAAATTTTCTTATTTAGCGAAAAAAATTCTAAAATTTGTGTGAAAATCGTTTGACAAATTTGACAAACGCTGGTATAATTTTGAGCATTATTAAAATCATTTTTTCGAGGCAGATCGAAGAAAAGTCAAGGCTCTCAGCCCCTTGACGAACCAAAAGGACCGACGGCGCCGCCGTCACAAAGAAAGAGAAAATATTTCGTCGGAGCGCGTTGCCTAACGGAAGGAGGCAGGCGGAGGCGAAACACAGGAGGTATACATAATGAAAAAGAAGACCATCGCGACAAAGTTCATCGTACCGTTTTTTGTTGCAATCGCAATGGTAACGTTCTGCGCGTTTGCCGTTTCATGCGACAACGGACCGAGCGTTGATTACTCCGTAGTATACGGCGTATATTCTTGCGAAACGGCTGA
>JBJFAC010000129.1:0-4368 GCA_051887715.1 Candidatus Neoclostridium sp. | reverse complement strand
TATGTCCGAGGAATTTCTGCCCCGTATATTCGACGAGTTTACGAGAGAGCGCTCCAGCACCGACAGTCATATAAACGGCACCGGACTGGGTATGGCTATCGTCAACAAGCTGGTCAATCTTATGGGCGGCACGATTGCCGTGGAGAGCAAAATCGGCAAGGGAACGAAATTTACGGTCACCTTGCCGCACCGTATCGCGCTCGGCGGCAAAGACGAGCAAAATGCGAATATAGCAACCGAATACGACGCCGAATCGTTCAAGGGTAAGCGTATTCTTCTCGCCGAGGATAACGAGCTGAACGCTGAAATAGCGCTTACCATTCTCAAAGAAGCCGGCTTCGAGGTCGAATGCGCTTCGGACGGAGTAGTGTGCGTCGATATGCTGGAAAAGGCGGACGCGGGCTATTACGATCTTATACTTATGGATATTCAAATGCCGAATATGGACGGATATAAGGCGACCAGGACCATTCGCCTTCTCGCCGATAAGCGTAAGGCGAATATACCCGTTGTCGCTATGACCGCAAACGCCTTCGACGAGGACAGAAAGAACGCCTATAAAGCGGGCATGAACGGGCATATCGCCAAGCCGATCAACGTGAACGAGCTGTTTGCAACCATCGCCGATATGATCTGATCTTTTTGCGCGATTAGCTTTTCTGCTTCTTCCCTCCTCGTACGGAGTCAAAGATGCCGGGAACTGCGAAAACGTTGGTTTTTACGATATATATATTTTAAAAAACAGAAGCGGACGGGCAATGCTCGCCCCTACTGCCAATCTCTCCGTCGTCGTCTTTTTCTAAAGTCCCATCCGGGTGGGGGGGATCAAGCGTCTGATAAAATACTTTTCAGCGGCGAGGCGAGCGACTTTCAAATGAATTTTAAACAAAAAAACGACCGACGGAACGTCTTTTCGTCGGTCTTATACTGTTTTCTGCAAAAAATCGCGGCTTGTTTTCCGCAAGACTCAGCCGCTCGATCAACCGTAACTTATTTCTCGGAGGCGATAAGTACGGCTCTGCACGGCGAGCCTTCCGCGCCGGATAAGTTCAGCGGAGCGGCGCTGAGGAAATAAACGCCTTCGGGCACCTCGGACAAGCGGATTCCTTCAAGCAAAACGACGTCGGCGCCCAAAAGCACGAGATGCACCGCCATCGGAGCGTTTTCCGGTCCGACCGTTTGGGATTCGTTGCCCACAAGTAAAATATCCGAGGACGCAAACACCTTTGCCGCCTCCGCAGATACTTCGGCGTCGCCCTTTATCAGAATTCTCTTTGCCGCTTCCGGATTCAGTTTTTTAGCTTTCTCGATTATTTTCGCGGCGTCGTCGCCCGTGACGATCGATTGGTGCTCCGCCACGTAAGCCAAGCCCACGACCGCCTCCAATCGTATCTCGTCCACGGTTTTTCCGTCGTTGATAAAATGGAACGGAGCGTCTATATGCGTGCCGTTGTGCGCGCACATACCGAACGCCGTCAGATTATATTCAGAGCCCTTATCGATTGATTCAAGCGTTCTTTTCTCCGGCGCCGGATCGCCCGGAAAAACCTGACAGCCGAAAACTTCCTGTGAAATATCGTATATTTTCATTGCTTATTCTCCTTTCTTAATCAATTATTCTTCTTCATAGCCTCGGTGGGGCTTACGCCGTACACTTTTTTAAAATAGCGGTAAAATGTGGACAGGCTGTCGAAGCCGCACTCGTAAGCCAGCTCGGTGATATTCGCGCCGTCGGAGCGTTTCGCCTTTTTCATCATTTGTTGCAGGCGGACGAGGTTTATATAATTGCTGATATTTTCGCCGATATAGCGGTTAAACAGCTTGGAAAAATAGTATTTATTGTAGCCGAAAACCGCCGACATGGAGTCGAGCGACAGGGGCTGATCGTAGTTTTCGTCGATATAGTCGAGAATTTTGACCAGCAGGTCTATATTATTGTTTTTCTCGACGGGGATCAGCGGATAGTGTGCGATCAGCTCGCCCATAATAACGTTGACGTAGCCCTTTTTGATCAGTCTGGAAGTACTGTCCTGATCCTTTGCGAGCTTTTCTATGAGAGGCAGAAGCGAGCGGTTGAACTGCTTGTCGCCGAGATGCGGCGGCAAAGTTCCGTTTGCCAGCGTTTTTTCGAAATCGTCGTAAAAATTCGGCGGGAATATAAATACGTACTTGTGGTATTCCTCCTGAGCGGCGTAGCTGTGCGAATAATATTTCTGCACGAATACGCAGTCGTCCTTTTCCGCAAGAAGAGTATCCTTGCCGCAGGTGTAGCGCATTTCGCCGTCCAGCAAGTAAATCAGCTCGTAAGAGCGGTGGAAGTGCGGGCTTACCGATTCCGATTTGTTAAAGTGCTGAATTTCCAGATATAGATCGGTCCGTCGGTCGTTGAAGCCCTGATAAACGATGTTCTGCATTTCGCTCCTTAAAAGATAATGTCAATAAATGGGAAACAGATATGTATAAATGATAGGAAATAGACAATGTTTGGTGTTATTATATCATTAACGCAGACTTGAAGTCAACTGCTTGCAAGGAGAAAATTAAAAAATTATGAAAATAGCGATCATCGGATACGGCGGGATGGGGAACAATCACAGGAAATATATTATTCCGCGCCTTAACGACAGCGACTATCCCGAAAAACTCGAGATAGCCGGAATTTACGATATAAGCGAGGAGCGGCGCGCGTTTGCCCGCGAGCTCGGACTGCATTGCTTTAATTCGGCGGAGGAGATCTGGAGCGACGACAGCATCGAAATAGTGCTTATCGCCACGCCCAACGATCTTCACAAGCCGTACGTTACTGAGGCGCTTTCGCGCGGCAAAAACGTCATCGTCGAAAAGCCGATGGCAATGGACAGCGAGGAAGTAAAACAAATGTACGCCTGCGCCGACAAGTACGGCAAGGTGTTCGCCGTTCATCAGAACCGTCGCTGGGACGACGACTATTTGACCGTCAAGAAAATTCACGACGACGGCGTGATAGGCAGAACGTACCTTATCGAAAGCCGCGTTATGGGCTCGAACGGTATTCCCGGAGCCTGGCGCAAGGTTGCCGCTCAGGGCGGCGGTATGATGCTGGACTGGGGCGTGCACCTCATCGACCAGATGCTGCTGATGATAGACGACGTGGTAACCAGCGTTCAGTGCGATTATTCGTTCGAGGCGGGCGAGGAAGTGGACGACGGCTTCGATCTTCTGGTCAAGTTCAGAAACGGCGTCAGATACCGTATCGTCGTGGACACCAACAGCTTTATCGAGTTGCCGCGCTGGCAGATCTACGGCACGGACGGAACGGGCACGATCACCAATTGGCGCAGAGACAACGTCGAAGGCAGAGTAGTGCGCGTCAGACAGCGTATCGACGACAAGCTGGAGGGCGTTAACGCCGGCAACGGCTTTACAAAAACCATGGCGGCGAGAAGAGCGGAAACGGTGGACGAGTTGCCTCTCGATATAGTTCGCGGCGACAAAAACGCTTTCTACCGCAACTTTATGGACGCGGTGAGAAAAGGCGTTCCCACTCTGGTAAGCCGGCAGCAGGTTTTGCGCGTATACGCCATTATGGAAGCGGCAAAGCTCAGCGCGCAGGAAAACCGCGTGATAGAAATGAACGTGTGATCGCTTTTGCGGTCGGCATTAAAACAGCGTAATAAACGCGAAAAGCGTTATTATAATAAAGATAAGGAGAAAAAACTATGCAATTAAGCGTTGTAAACGGCGTTTTCGGAGGAATGACACTGGACGAAAGCCTTAAATATCTGGCTGACCACGGCGTTCATCAGCTCGAACTCGGCGTGGGCGGCTATCCCGGAACCGTGCACGCGGACGCCAAAAAACTCATTCACGATCCAAAGGGACGTGAAGAACTGATGAATACTTTCAAAAAGTATAACGCCACCATTTCGGCGATCTCGGTGCACGGCAACTGCGTTCATCCCGATAAGAAAATCGCGGCTGCATTCGAGCAGGACTTCGAGGCGGCTTGCGTTCTCGCCGGACAGATCGGCGTTAAACGTATCGTAACCTTCTCCGGTTGCCCCGGCGGAGATCCCGATTCCAAACAGCCCAACTGGGTAACCTGCGCGTGGCCTCCGGAATATCTCGATATTCTGGACTACCAGTGGAACGAGGTGCTGATCCCCTATTGGAAAAACGCGGTCGAGTTCGCAAAAAAGAACGGCGTGGAAAAGATCGCGCTCGAAATGCACCCCGGCTTCTGCGTTTATAATCCCGAAACGCTCTTCCGTCTGCGTAACGCCGTAGGTCCGATGATCGGCGCAAACCTCGATCCTTCGCACCTTATCTGGCAGGGTATGGATATCGTTGAAGTAATTCACTACCTCGGCGACGCCATCTACTACTACC
>JBJFAC010000128.1:0-4378 GCA_051887715.1 Candidatus Neoclostridium sp. | reverse complement strand
GGTTATGCGCGACGTGGGGATTTTCCGCTTCGAGGGCGGGCACACGGTCGTGGAGGAGGGCATTTTGCCGGAGCTCACGCAAAACGACTGTTGCGCCGTCAATTATATTCGCGGCGCGTTTTTAGGAGCCGGCAGCATTTCCGCAAACGCGGGCTATCATCTTGAATTCGGCGTATCGAATCCCGTTTTCGCCGACGATTTCGCCGCGCTGCTGAAAAGATTTACGCTTCAGGCGAAAACCATCGTGCGCGAGAAAAAAATAATCGTATACCTGAAAGGGAGCGAAGCGGTGTGCGACTGTCTTGCTCTTATGGGCGCAAGCAAAGCGGTGATAGCGTTAAACGATCAACTGACGCTGCGCGACGTGCGCCGCCGCTTTAACCGCGTGAATAATTGCGAATACGCCAATATCGGCAAAACCGTGGACGCCGCCGTGCGCCAGATCGAAGCCATCAAAAAACTGAAAAAGAGCGAAAAATACGCGCTTTTGTCCGAAAAACTGATAGAAGTTGCCGAATGTCGCACGGATAATCCCGAACTGAGTTTAGCGGAGATCGCCTCGCTTACCGGTATTGCAAAAAGCACGGTAAAGAACAGACTCAACAAACTGGTTGAGCTTGCAGAACAAACAAAGGAGAACGCATAATGCCGGATTTCGTTCATTTACATTTGCATACGGAATACAGCCTGCTGGACGGCGCGACGCGTCTTCCCGCAATTTTCGATAAATGCGGAAGACTGGGAATGCCTGCCGTTGCGATAACCGACCACGGCAATATGTACGGCGCTCTCGAATTCGTCAAAACGGCTATCCGTTACACCGATCCGAAAGCCGATCCGTTCAAGTTTATAGAGGAACGCCGCCCGTTCAAGGTAAAGCCCATAATAGGCTGCGAGGTGTACGTCACGGAGAATATGAACGCGCGCGCTTCGGTGGGCGGAAAAATGCCCAAGCTCAACCACCTCGTACTGCTTGCGAAAAACGAAACGGGCTACAAAAATCTGATAAGACTGGTCAGCGAGGGCTACACTCGCGGACTTTATTATAAGCCGAGGATAGACTTTAATCTGCTTAAAGACCACGCGGAGGGAATAATATGTCTGTCCGCCTGCCTTGCCGGAGAATTGCCGCAGGCGCTGCTTGCCGGCGATATGGACAAGGCTTACGAGGTGGTAAACAGGTATAAAGCGCTGTTCGGCGACGATTATTACGTGGAGATACAGGACCATAACATCGCCGATCAGAAGCGTATACTGCCGCTTCTCGTAAAGGTGGCGAAGGATTGCAAAGTAAAGATAGTAGCGACTAACGACGTGCATTACCTCGATAAAGAGGACAGCCTTATGCAAAAGGTACTGCAATGTATATCGTTCCGCCGCACGCTCGATCTCGAAACCGAGCTCAAAGAGCAGGCGAACGACGTCTCCTCACCCACGGACGACGACGGATATTTTCCCACGCGCGAATTTTACCTTAAAACCGCCGAGGAAATGCAAAGCGTGTTCCCCACGCTTCCCGAGGCGCTAGCCAACACTTTGGAAATAGCCGACAAATGCGAGTGCTATTTCTTCCGCAAAGAGCCGCTCAATCCTTTCTACGTGCCTGCCGACGGCTCCACGCCCGAAGAGTTTATTCGTCGCCTTACCTACGAAGGGTTGGAAAAAAAGTACGGCAAGGTCACCGAGGAAATACGGTCGCGCGCCGAATACGAGCTCGGAATAATAAGCAGTATGCATTTTATCGAGTATTTTCTCGTCGTATGGGATTATATAAACTGGTCGGAAACGCACGGCGTGCCGGTCGGTCCCGGACGAGGCAGCGGCGTGGGCAGTATCGTGGCGTACGCGATGGGCATCACCAAAGTCGATCCGCTTAAATATAATCTGTTCTTCGAGCGTTTTCTTAATCCGGAGCGCGTTTCCAACCCGGACTTCGATATCGACTTCTGCGTGGACGGACGCGAGCGCACGGTGGAATACGTGATCGAAAAGTACGGCAGAGCCAACACCGCGCAGATAGTCACCTTCGGCACGATGGCGTCGAAGGCGGCGATAAAGGACGTCGCCCGCGTGTTCAATATGCCGTTCGACGCCGTCAACGCGATCACGAAGCTTATGCCCAAGATGATGGGCAAAAACCATATAGGGCACATTCTCGGCGTATTGCCGCCGTTAAAGCCGGACGAAAATCCCGTCGTTCCCGAGCTCAAGGAAATGTACGAAACCGATCCGCAGATGAGAAGCATACTCGATATGGCGATGAAAATAGAGGGAATGCCCAGGCAAACGGGTATGCACGCCGCCGGAGTCATCATTTGCCGCGATCCCATCGCTGATCATATTCCGATGGCGAAATCGAGCGAAGGAATAATAGTCACGCAGTTCAATATGATCGAATGCGAAGAGCTGGGACTGTTGAAAATGGACTTTCTGGGACTGCGCACGGTAACCGACATCACCAAGACGATAAACATCATCAAAAAGACGCGCGGAGTAGACGTCGATTTCTACAACGGCTTTACGTACGACGACGCGAAGGTTTTCGATATGGTTGGAAACGGCGACACGCACGCCGTGTTCCAGCTGGAATCGGAAGGTATGAAAAAGTTTATGCGCGATTTGAAGCCGTCCTCTCTGGAAGACATAATCGCAGGCATATCGCTGTACCGTCCCGGTCCTATGGATAAGATACCGGAATATATTTACAACAAAAAGCACCCCGACGAGATAAAATACGATCATCCGCTGTGCGAGCCCATACTCAACGTCACGTACGGCGTTATGGTCTATCAGGAGCAGGTAATGAAGCTCGTGCAGGCTCTGGGCGGCTATTCGCTGGGCAGAGCGGACATCGTGCGCCGTATAATGAGCAAGAAAAAGGCGGCGGCGATGGCGGCGGAGAGGCAGATATTCATACACGGCTTGCACGACGAAAAGGTCGACGTTCCGGGCGCGCTTGCAATGGGAGTATCGGAGGAGATCGCCAACAAGATTTTCGACGATATGACGCAGTTCGCTTCCTACGCGTTCAACAAGTCGCACGCCTGCGCCTACGGATATTTATCCTATCAGGCGGCATACTTAAAGTGTTACTATACCGTCGAATTTTTCACGGCTATCCTCAACAACCGAATAACCGATATGGGCGAGATCACCAACTACCTGACTTACTTAAAAGAGCACGGCTATAAAGTCTATCCGCCCGACATCAACCGTTCGGTAAGCGAGTTTTCGGTTGAGAACGGCAACGTGCGTATAGGTATGGCGGCGATCAAGGGCGTGGGCTACGGCGCGATAGAGGAAATAGTCGCCGAGCGCGAAAAGAACGGCGAGTTCAAAAGCTTCGTCAACTTCATAAACCGTATGGCAAACGGGCATATCAATAAAAAACAGCTGGAATGTCTTATTTACGCCGGAACCTTCGATTGCTTCGGGCAGACCAGAAGTCAGCTCATCGCCGTGTACGAGCAGATGCTCGACCGCGCGATTAAAGACGGAAAAACAAGGCTTTCCGGGCAGTTTTCGCTGTTCGACGAGGAAATTTCGGGCGTCGAGGAAGATTACGTCTATCCCGATATACGCGAATACGACCTGTTTGAAAAGCTCAAAATGGAAAAGACGGTTGCCGGCGTATACCTGACCGGGCATCCTTTGGACGAGTACGCCGATCACCTCAAAAAATACGAGTTCAACACGTCTATGCTCGTAAAGAGCGAGGAGAGCGAACTCGCAGAGGGCGACGAGGAAACCGAGCCGGAGATCGACGAAAACCGCGTGGTCACGATGGGCGGAATGTTGGTCGAGGCAGGCAGAAAACTAAGCAAGAAGGGCACCGAATTCGGGCTCGGTAAGCTGGAAGATCTGTACGGCACCGTGGACGTGATGGTAACCGGTTTCAAATACAAGAAATTAAAGCCGCTTTTCCGTCCCGAAAGTATGGTAACGATAACCGGCAAGCTGCGCGGGAACGAAAACGGCTACACGCTTATGGTTGACTCTATCGAGCCGTGGAACAAGGGCGAAGTTAAGTCGTCAAGCAAAAAAATCTGCTTTTATATGTCCTTCGAGCGTTGCGATCAGAACGATTTCGACAAGCTGCAGGAGGTTTTGAAGGCATATCCGGGCAGCGACGACACGTTCGTCAAGAACACGGACGACAACAAATTGTACCCTCTCGGCATCAAAGTCAACGTCAATAACTCGCTTTTGCTGGAAACTTACGCGATAGTCGGCGAGGGAAATATAAAAATTGCGGAATAGTAGCGTAAAACAGTAGATTTTTCACAGATAATTTGTTATAATATCGTAAAAGAGAATAACTTCAGAGGAAAATAAGAAATGAAAAAAATAGGAGTTCTTACAAGCGGCGGCGACGCGC
>JBJFAC010000127.1:0-4402 GCA_051887715.1 Candidatus Neoclostridium sp. | reverse complement strand
GACGTCGACGAGATCGAACGGAATATCAAGGTACAATACGTACGCCGGATATTGCCTCTTCATAAGGTAATTCATATAACAGCCGTATATCCAGAAGGATACTTCGTCGCTTAAAACGTATCTGCCGTTAACTATAAGCGTTTGAAAGCCTTTAGTATGCTTGCTTGCCGACGGTTTGCAAACGTATCCCGAAAGAGAAATGCCGAACTCGCTTTTTTCGGTTTTGACAAGTCCGTCGAAAAACTCCTTGCCGTACACCGAATAAATTGCGTTTTCCACGCCCTGCCCTGCCGAAGAATAAACGGTTTTTCCGTTTACAGCGTACTTGAACGAAACGTAGGGATTGGCAAGGATCAGCTTTTCCATCATGCCGGTAATTGCCGCTTCTTCCTTGGCTGGTTTGCCGAGAAATTTCTTTCTTGCGGGAATTTTATCGAAAAGAGCGGTGACGGTAACGCTCGTGCCGAAAGGACAGCCGCTTTCGCCTGAGTCCACGACCTCTCCGTTGTCCACGCAGAAGGAATAGCCCGTTTGCGAATCGGGAACGCGGGTGTTCATCTTCACGATCGAAACGGCGGCAATACTGGGCAAAGCCTCGCCGCGGAAGCCCAGCGTTGAAATAGCGTCGAGATCCTCCGCGCAACTGATTTTACTTGTAGCGTGCGCAGTGAAAGCCGTGGGAACATCCTCGGGCAGTATTCCGCATCCGTTGTCGGAAACGCATATTTTTTTTAAGCCGCCGTCCTCAATGCTGACCGAAATTGCCTTGGCTCCGGCGTCGATACTGTTTTCGACCAGTTCTTTGACTATTGACAGAGGTCGTTCGACCACTTCTCCTGCGGCTATTCTGTTGTAAACGCTTTTGTCAAGCAGTTTTATTTTACTCATTTTCCGCTTTCTCCTTAAGATCGCACAAAATATCGAGAGCCGCTCTCGGCGTGACGTTGTCGACGTCTATGTCTTTGAGAATCTTGACTATTTCCGTTGCGGCGCTGCTTGAAAAAATGGACATCTGATAATTGGAATCGGTGCGGTCTTTTTCGCGCTTGACCACGTCGCTTTTTTCAAGATTTTTTAGTATTTCTTTGGCTTTTACGAGCACTTCTTCGGGGAGTCCGGAAAGAGCCGCGACTTCTATTCCGAAACTGCGGTTAGCGCTGCCCCGAAGCAGTTTTCTGACGAATACGATGCTTCCTGCTAACTCGCGCACTGTCATTTTATAGTTTTTTACGCCTTCGTACTTTCCTTCAAGCTCGGTGAGTTCGTGATAATGTGTGGAAAAAAGCGTTTTAGCTTTTAGCGACGAGGAAAGATAATCCACGATTGCCCAGGCGATACTGAGCCCGTCATAGGTTGAAGTTCCCCTGCCTATTTCGTCCATAAGCAGTAACGATTTTTCGGTTGCGTTTTGTAAAATATCCGCAACCTCGGTCATTTCGACCATAAAAGTACTGCGCCCCGTCGAGAGGTCGTCGCTTGCGCCCACCCGCGTGAAAATTTTGTCCACCGGGCATATTTCCGCTTTGGTCGCCGGCACGAACGAGCCCGTATGCGCAAGCAGAACTATCAGCGCAACCTGTCGCATATACACGCTTTTTCCCGCCATATTCGGACCGGTGATCATCATAGTGCGGTTATCTCCGCCGTCGAGAAAGGTGTCGTTGGGCACGAAAGGTTCGCCTTTCAGAGCCTTTTCCACGATCGGGTGACGTCCCTCGGAAATCTTAATGTGATTGATCTTATCACTGACTATCGGTTTTGAAAAATTGAGCTCGGTTGCCGCTTTCGCGTGTGAAAACAGACAGTCGATATAAGCGATTTTTCCCGCCGAAGTCATCAAATCGTTCAAAAACCGAACTATTTCCGCCACGATTTTTTCGTAAAGAGCCAGTTCGCGCGTTTTTGCGTCGTCCTCGGCGTTGAGAATTTTAGATTCGACGTCTTTTAGCTCGTCGGAAATATAGCGTTCGGCGTTTACGGTGGTTTGACGGCGCACGTACGAATACGGTACGAGACCGATCTGCGACTTGGGAACTTCAATATAGTAACCGAAATTCCTGTTGTAAGCAATTTTAAGATTTTTAATGCCCGTCTCTGCTTTTTCCTTCGCTTCTATCCGATCGAGTACGGAATGTGCGTTCTTCTTAATTTCGCGATAAGAGTCCAGCTCGGCGTCGAAGCCGTCGCGTATTACTCCGCCCTCTCTCACCACCGCCGTTGGGTTGTCGTCTATCGCGCTTTTAAGCAGTTTTTCGAGATACTCGAAATCGCCGATTTTATTGACGTTTTCGACTATTGCCGTCGAATTATAAGCAGACAGTTTTTGTTTTGCCAGCCTCACGGCGGTTAGCGATCCGCCCAGTTGAACGCAGTCTTTTGGCGAAATATTGCCGTACGAAGCGCGGCCCGCTATACGTTCGAGGTCGTAAATATCTTTCATAAGCACGGATATTTCGTCGCGCGCCATAATATTATTGTTGATTTCTTCCACGGCGTCCAACCGTCTGTTTATTTCTTCGATGTCCAGCGAGGGCTTTTCTATCCATTTTTTCAGCAGTCTTGCGCCCATACCGGTCGTGGTGAAATCGATATGCGACAAAAGCGAACCGCTCGTTTTGCCCGACGAAGAACAAACGAGTTCAAGCGTTCTGCGCGCGTTAGCGTCCACTTCCATATACGCGGACTGATCGTCGAACTGACCGTCGCGAATGTGTTTCAACGTGCGTTTTTGCGTTTTTTCGACGTAATCGAGAAGAGCGCCTGCAGAGCAAATGCACTGCTCCTTGCCGTAATAAGAATCGGGATTTTTCAAAACTCCCTTGACTTTTTCGTACGCGGCGTCGTATGAAAACGCGTTTTCGTCGTAGGTTGAAAACTGACAAACTCCTCCGTATTTGACGAGAGAAAGACTTTTACTGCGCTCTTTCATGGCCGCGTTGCAAATAATTTCGCTGGGCTGAACACGAGAAAGCGTTTCGTTGATTTTTAAATTTATCTGCGAGTCGATAGCTTGATTTTGCAGTTCGCCCGTGGATATGTCCGTCCAGGAAAGACCGGCTTTGCCGTCCTCGGACAGGTATGCGCACATAAGGTAGTTGTTGCGCTTGTTGTCCAGCATAACGCTGTCAATTCTCGTTCCGGGCGTTACTTCGCGCACGACCTTTCGTACGACTAAACCGCTTTGGTCGCCGGGCTTGGTCATTTGTTCGCAGATGACCACCTTATAGCCTTTTGCCAGAAGCTTTGCTATATACGAGTCCACCGCGTGAAAGGGAACTCCGCACATGGGAGCGCGTTCGGCAAGACCGCAGTCCCTTCCCGTCAGAGTCAGATCGAGCTCGCGGGAGGCTGTTACGGCGTCGTCGAAAAACATTTCGTAAAAGTCGCCCAGTCGATAGAAGATAAGCGCGTCCTTGTACTTATCCTTAATTTCCATATATTGCCGCATCATTTGTGATAAAGCCATACCGTTCGTTCTCCGTTAATTACTTGATAATTTCGCCGAAAAGCTGATTGTTTTTGGCTTTCGTTATTTTTACGTTTACGAAAGAGCCGACTATATTTTCGTCGGACGGGAAATATATCGCTTTTTCGCACGAAGATTTGCCGCTTGCCGTCTTCCCGTCGAATGAATCGCAAAGAACGCGGTAAGTTTTTCCTACGCACTCGTTTGCAAGAGCGCAACCTATCTCGAACTGAAGCGCAATAAGCTCTTTAATTCTGCGCTTTTTTACCGCAATATCCACCTGCTCCATTTTATCCGCCGGAGTGCCCGATCTTCTGGAATAGATAAAAGTGTATAAATTGTTGTAGCGTACTTTTTTTACTATTTCCATAGTGTCGGAAAAATCCTGCTCGGTTTCGGTGGGAAAGCCGACCATAACGTCGCTTGACAAACCGACGTCGGGAACGTACGATCGGATCATATCTATTTGTTCAAGGTAGCGCGCGGAAGTGTACCGTCTGTTCATCAGGTCGAGTATTCTGTCGCTGCCTGCCTGAACGGGCAGATGAATGAATTTTGCCAGTTTATCGCTTGAAGCAATGGTTTTTACCACGTCTTCCGACAGATCCTTGGGGTGCGACGTCATAAATCTGATTTTGTAGTCGCCGTCGAAGGACGCGCACTTTTCAAGCAGCGCCGCAAAATGATTGTTCTTGTCCGAAAAGTCGTTGCCGTAAGAGTTGACGTTTTGTCCAAGCAACGTAATTTCCTTATATCCTTCGCCGATAAGCTGTTTAACGTCGGCAAGAACGTCTTTTTCCGGGCGGCTTATCTCTCTGCCCCTTACGTAAGGCACGATGCAATACGAGCAGAAATTGTTACAGCCGTACATAATGTTCACCCAGGCGTTTACGCTGTCGGAACGCTTTATCGGAGTTTTTTCGGGAAGCGTTTTAT
>JBJFAC010000126.1:0-20187 GCA_051887715.1 Candidatus Neoclostridium sp. | reverse complement strand
AAAACGTCCTATTTTTTCCATATCGGTGCCTTCGTCGTAAAACGCGATATTGTTAGCCACCGTTTCGGAGAACAGGAACACGTCCTGCGGCACGAACGAGGTCGCTTTTCTGACGTCTTCCAGCTTATATTCGGATATATCCCTGCCGTCCACCGTGATACTGCCCGACGTGCAATCGTAAAAGCGGTTCATAAGGCGCATAATAACCGATTTTCCGCAACCGGTTTTGCCCATAATTCCCACCTTTTTGCCGTACGGCAGATCGATATCCAGATCCTTCAGAACGTCGGTTTTGCCGTTGAAATTCATCGTGACCGCGGAGAATTTGTAGTTGGGGCGAGCCGGCATATCCAGCGATTCGTTGCCGTGATCTATTCCGTCGTCGCAGTCCATAAACGAGAACAGTCTTTTGCCTGCTACCATAATGTTCTGCACGTTGCCCATTTCCAGGGCGATGGCGATCATCTGTCCGTTCAGAACGGTCACGTAGCTGATATAAGTGGTAAACTGTCCCACGCTTATTTCTCCGTCGACGGCGAAGATTATGCCGAGTATCATAGCGGACACGCTCATAGCGTAGCCGATAAGACGGAATATCATATTGTATTTTGCCGCGGTTTTGGAAAGATTGACGTAATTATCCCTAAAACGCGCGTTTTTCTTCTCGAATTTCGCCATTTCGTCGTTCTCGGTGGCGAAGGCGCGCACGATACGCACGCCGTTTATGTTCTCCTGAATACAGGTGTTGAGGTCAACGTTGCCCTCTCTTATATCCGAATACAGCTTCGTCAGCCTTTTCTTGTATTGACGGCACACGAAAAAGGTCAAAACGGACAGCGCGAGCGGCACGATAGCCATATAAACGTTCGTGACCAGCATTATTATTATAATACCGATGCCGTGCAGAACGGAGTTGGTCAAAAAGACGAAGCGGTGCTGGTACAGGTCCATAACGCAGTCGATATCGTTATTGAGTATGTTCATCATATCGCCGCTGGAATAAGAGTGCACGACGACGGGCGAGCAGTTGAGATACTTCTCGAAAGCGTCCTTGCGGAGATAGTTAGCAACTTTTCTGTTCGCCGCGTGCGAAACGTTCCACCTGACGTAGTGGCAGGAAATTTCGACAAGCACCGAAACGCCCAGCGCTATCAGCAGCGAGGTGACCATTCCCGCGTAATCGTCGTCGGCGTAGCCCCTCACCAGAAAGCCGAAAATAGACGTTACCTCGGGGACCTCGCTCCCCGGACTGAGCATAGGAGTTAACACTCTGTCTATTATCAGCTGAGTTATTTGCGGAATAAGCAACGTAATTACTATCTGCGTCAATCCGAGCAGAGTGGTAAATACGAGCGCCGGCGCCGCTTTTTTCCAATACTTCCAAGAATGTCTGATTACGTCCACAGTCATTTCTCCAAAAAAAACGGCACCCATTACTCCCCGTTACGAGAGAGAATAACGTTTGCCAGATTTTTTCAAGTGCGTCAATACAATCGCTATGATTGTACCGAAATTATACAGCAACCGATTGACATTGTCAACAGTTTTCGCGCACTTTTTTTTGGACAAATTTGCTTAAATGTATGACAAGAATGTCCTATTTTTTCTTTTCTTCCGCTTTGCCGCCGCATACGGAGAACTCTTTATAATCGCCGAGAAAGCGCTTTATCTCGTCGGGAATATGCGTGCAGGTGATCACCGTCTGATAGCCCTTGACCGCCTCGGCAAGCCGCGCCGAACGCGTTTTGTCCAATTCGGAAAACACGTCGTCCAGCAAAAGAACCGGGTATTCGCCCTGCTCCTCTTTATACAGATCGGTTTCGGCAAGCTTGAGGCTGAGCGCCGCCGAGCGTTGCTGTCCCTGCGAGCCGTATTTGCGGACGTCCGTGCCGTCCAGCGTTACTACGAGGTCGTCGGTCTGCGCGCCTGCGTGAGTATAACCGTGGCGGTAGTCGATTTCCCTGTTCTCTTTCAGTTTTTCGGCAAACGCCGCGCTTATTTCCTCCACCGTTTCTCCGGCTACGCCCTCGTACGCAAGCTCCAGCTTTTCCCTGCCGTCCGACAGGAACGAATGGCTTGCGGCGGCGTGCTTTTCCAGGCGACGGACGAATTCGCGGCGGTTTTTAACGATGAGCGCGCACTTTTTGATCAACTGCAGATCCCACGCCTCTATCGCGGACAGCGGCGCGTTCTTTTTTAACAGTTTATTGCGCTGTGCGAGAATTTTGTTGTAATCGCTGAGGCAATAGAAATACGACTTGGAAAGCTGGCAAAGCGCTATGTCTATAAAGCGGCGGCGTTTTTGCGGAGTGTCCTTGATTATCGCGATTTCGTCGGGCGAAAACAGTACGGTAGTGATAACGCCCATCAGCTCGCCTATTCGAGTTATGGGCATACCGTTTATCGCCACGCGCTTGTTTACCGCGCTGTCAAGCACGATCTCCACGGTTTTCGTACCCACTCGCTTTTCCACTTCCGCTTTTATTCTGCCGCGTGCGTGCCCCCACCCGATAAGCTCTTTATCACGCGGCGTGCGCATGCTTTTGCCCAGACTGACGAAATATATCGCCTCCAGCAGATTGGTTTTGCCTTGCGCGTTATCGCCCGAAAAGACGTTTACTCCGGGGCAAAGCTCCACCTTCTGACCAAGGTAGTTGCGAAAATAATTTAGTTCCAGGCGCGTTACGTTCATATTAACATTATAGCACTTTTTTGCGGCTTTGTAAAGTTTTGCGGCAAGGTGTTACGTTATTTGTCTTACAACGTGAAAATACCCCGAAAGCAGATGCTTCCGGGGTATTGTTTTTGGCGATCGATCGCCTTATTGTTTACTTTTTACACCGAGCCGTTATTAGTTTTCTTCGGTAGGATTGGTTGCGGCTACGGTAGCTTCTTCGGTTGCGGCGGATTCGGTATTCTTCTTGTTGCCGATGTTGACGAGAAGATTTACGAGGATACCGAGGATAAGCGAGCAAGCAACCTTAGTGATGGTGACCTGACCGAAGCTGAGCGACATTCCGCCCACGCCTGCGATAAGGATGATGCTGACTACGAAGAGGTTTCTGTTGTCGCCGAGGTCAACCTTTTGGATCATCTTCAAGCCGGATACTGCGATGAAGCCGTACAGAGTAACGCATACGCCGCCCATTACGCAGGAGGGAATGCTTGCAAGGAAGGTGGCGAACGGAGCGATAAACGAGATTACGATTGCCATGATCGCGGTGGTGAAGATGGTGCGGACGGAAGCGTTACCCGAGATTGCAACGCAGCCTACCGATTCGCCGTAGGTAGTGTTGGGGCAACCGCCGAACAATGCGCCTGCCATGGAGCCTACGCCGTCGCCAAGCAGAGTTCTGTGAAGTCCGGGATCCTTGGTAAGATCGCTTTCGATGATGGAAGAGAGGTTCTTGTGGTCTGCGATGTGTTCTGCGAATACGACGAACGCTACGGGGATATAAGCGACCGCTATGGTTCCGATATATGCGCCGTCAATATCGCCAAAGCCCTTGAACGCTTCGAGGAAGGTAAAGTCGGGATACCATTTAGCGAATGCGTCTTTGAACACTTCGAAGTTGATAATAACGAGATCTGCGTTTCCGCTTACGTTACCGATTACGGTGAAGACGGACGCTACCGCATAGCCTGCCAGGATACCGATGATGAAGGGGATCATTTTCATCATCTTTTTGCCGAATACCGAGCAAACTACGGTTACGATCAGAGTGGTAAGTCCGCATACCATAGAAACGCCTGCGTGTGCGGTCATAATAAAGTTTCCGTTTGTGTCTTTAGCCGCGCCGATAAGGTCGCCGATTGCGTTACCTGCAAGCGAAAGTCCGATGATTGCAACGGTCGGTCCGATGACGACTGCGGGCATCAGCTTGTCGATCCACTTAACGCCTGCGAACTTAACTACGATTGCGATAATCACGTATACGAGACCGGCGAACACGGCACCGAGAATCAGTCCGAGATAGCCTGCCTGAGCAGATATAGCGCCTGCAAAAGCGGTAGCCATAGAGCCGAGGAACGCGAACGAGCTTCCCAAAAATACCGGGCTGCGGAATTTGGTGAAGAGCAGATAAACGAGCGTTCCAACGCCTGCTCCGAACAGAGCGGCAGTCGTGCTCATGCCGTTTCCTACGATCATAGGAACAGCGATGGTTGCCGCCATAATGGCGAGAAGCTGCTGCAGGGCAAATACGATTGTTTTGCCCCAGTTCGGCTTGTCTTTTACACCGTAAACGAGTTTCATAAATGTTTCTCCTTTAGTTTGTTTATTTTCAAGTTCCTTTCGGAAATTGATTACTTATTACAGGTCGTACAGCTCGACGGACAGCTTGCCGTCGTACGGCGGAATGTTGACCTTGACCATTTCGCTTCGGGACGTGGGCAGGTTCTTGCCGACGTAATCGGCGCGAATGGGGAGCTCCCTGTGCCCTCTGTCGCAAAGCACCGCAAGCTGAATGCAAGCCGGTCTGCCCATACTTATCACCGCTTCCATCGCCGCGCGTGCCGTTCTGCCCGTGAACAGAACGTCGTCTACCAGCACAATCTTTTTGCCCTCGGTTACAAACTTTTTGCTTTCGTTTATCACCGGATCGCGCGAGATGAGGCTGAGATCGTCGCGGTAAAAGCTGATGTCCAGCTCCCGCACTTCCACGCTTGCGCCTTCGTAGCCGGATATGTTTGCGGCAATTATCTTCGCAAGAGGCACTCCTCTACTTTTGATGCCCACAAGCACCAGATCTTTAATACCGTCGTTGCGCTCGGTTATTTCGTGTGATATGCGCACGAGCGCGCGGCGTACTGCGCTTTCGTCAAACAGTTCCGACTTTAATTTCATGTCTACCTCACAAAAAAACCGCTCAAGACGATCTTGAACGGATTTCTACTTACATACCTATAGTATCCCCGACTTGTCGGGCTATATTGTCGTGAGCTTGCCGATGTCTCGCATCCGCTTAAAGATCTCCTGTAGTATATACTATTTAAGACGAAATGTCAAACGATTTTCACTACATTTTAATATTTTCACATTTTATTTTTTCGCATCCCCGCCCGCTCCGATTGTTACGGCGAGCGCAAATGCAATCGATCCGCTTGTTCCGATAAAACGACGGATTTTTGTCGTGAAAGGATTATCTGTTTTTAGAGTGGAAGACGATGCCCAGTGCGTCCGGTCCGCAATGACTGCCGGCGGTGGGATTGACGTCCACGGTTTCGATATCGAGGTTCTCGCCGAAACGCTCGCGGAGCATATCGGCAACGCTTGCGGCTATTTCCGGAACGTCGCTGTGTCCTATTACCACGCGGTGAGAGGCGATGTCCTCTTCTTTCTCGGCTATCATATCGATTATTTTGTTCAGCGTTTTCTTTCTGCCCTGCGCTTTCGTTAGAGCCGCCATCATTCCGTCCGAGCCCATGGTGAGAATGGGGTGAATACCGATCAGGTTGCCCATAAACGCCGAAACGTTGGTCACTCTGCCGCTGCGTGCAAAGAATTTTAGGTCGTCGACGTAGAAATAAATGGCGTGCTTCATCACTTCTTCTTCCGCCCATGCGAGCATTTTTTCCACGGTTGCGCCTTGCTTATACATTTCGCCTATTTCGAGAGCGATCGCGTAGCTTAAAACGGTGATGCCTTTCGTATCTATTTCGTAGAAGTTGCGCTCGGGATATTTTTCTTTCAATTCCTTTACCGCGATATTCATTGCGCTGAACGTGCCGCTCATAACCGTGGAGAAATGGACGTACAGCACGTCGTCGCCGTTTGCGAAATGCGGCTCGAAGTAGCTTTTATACTTTTCGGGACTTAAGCCCGCGGTGGTGGGCAGCGTGCCCTTTCTCAATCTGTTGTAAAATTCGTGACTGTCGTATTCTGCCGCAAAATCGGCGTCCTCGTACGGATAAACCGTTTTGCCGTCGATTATGTACGGCATACTTATCAGATTATAGCCGTATTTTTGCGCGAGTTCGGGTGTAAAATCGCAATCGGTATCGGTAAATAATACTAACATTTTATTCTCCTTCGTATTTTTTTGTTCGTTTACGTCGGTTTTTGTCGAAAAAACGCCGCGTCGATAATGATTATACCACTATATTTGCTCTTTGTCAATAAAAATTTACATTCGGCGGCAAAATGTAAGTTTTTTTATTGTTTTACGCGGCTTTTCAGGCATAAAAAACGCACTCGCCCGTTTGGGAGAATGCGTTTTAATAGGTTTTATAGTCCGTTTATTCCGCGGTATCGACCGTTTCCGCTATTTCGGCTGTACGACCGTTTTCGCCGTCTTTAAGCTCGATCGTATACTTCTTGACGCCGTTTACGGTCACGAAGAACTTATTAGCGTTGTCGGGATCGGCGGCGCACTCGGTAACGAGGTAGGTTTTGCCTTCCAGCGTTATCAGAACGGGCTGTCCGTTCTCGTCCAGATCGACGTAGTCGGTTCCGTTTTCGGCGTAAATCACGGAGCCTTTCGCTATCGTCATACTTGCGCTTTCGTAAGTGGGAACGATTTTCTTCTTCTTTTCCAACTCTTCTTCGCTGACATCCGTAAGATCGTCGCCGATAACGTCGGAGTCAACCAAGGTCAGTTTGTAGTACGTGCTTGAGGTAAATTTGCCGTTCTCGTCCTGCTCTCTTGCAAGCAAGTACCAGACGTTATCCTTGTTGAAGCGCAACGAATATTCGATTTCGTTTTCTTCCGCAACTTCGCCGTTATAAATTCTCGCGCTGAACAGGTAGCCCGTCTCGTAGCCCGCGTCGGAGGTTATTACGCGCTCGACTACCACGTTATAGCCGTTGCCTACGGAAAGAGTCTGCTCGCGGGTGAGCGCTACGACCACGTAGCCGTACGTTCTCAAAGCGGAGATATACTGAACGGAGATATACATCCTGTAGGTGTAATTATCGGGGTTCTCCGCTCCCTCTTCGTTCTTTACCTTGAAAGTGGCAATGTAGTTCTGCCCGTTCTCGTCGACCTGCTCGTACTGAGCCTTATCGTAGACGATGATATTTCCGTTAATATCGTATGCTCCGGAAGCCGAGCCGAATTCACCCAGCATATAAGTATCGGTTTGGTTGCCCTCTACGTCGTACTCGTGAATAAACTGAATACTGCCGACCACGTTGGGCATCTGCTTTGCAGCTTCCTCTCCGAAGAACATGCTGTAGTAATAGTACAGGTACCAGTAATTATACGCCTTGACGCTTTCGATCCTCTTCATCGAAGTGATTTCGTAAGTGTTGCCTTCGTCGCCGGTGCCGGCAGAGCCGCCCTTGTAATCGACGGTTATATCAAGACGATAGTAGGAAATCACGCTGAGCTGCAATACGACGAACATTTCAACGTCCTCGCCTTCGCCCACGCGATAGACGATACAGTCGAATCTGTTGTCGCCCAGCATTATTTTGCCGTAGACGGCGAACTGATCCGCGCCGGAGGGCTTGAAGGACAGCTGACCGATATGGCAGTTTTCCACTTCGGTGCCGTTATTGACCTTGATAACGTAGTCGTTCGCGTTTTCCTGTCCGCGCTCGAACAACAGGCTGTCGCCTTCGTCGTAATAATACGTCTTTCCGTTGTATTCCTTCTGCTCGGTGAACGGACCGAATTCTTCTTCGATAAAGCCGTATTTATTGGTCTCCTGCGGGATAAGACCTTCTTCGTTGAACTCCTGATGATAAATGTAGCAAATTCCGTCCACCACATTGTAGTAGTAACGCGTGGTGCCGTTGAACACTGCAAAGCCGTACTTGGTGAACACCAGCGATTCAAGCGTTTTGGTGTAATAGCCGCACGCTTTATTCTCTACGGGAGCGATGGTGCCGGTCAGAATATCGTATTTATAGATGGACGCGTCTTCGTCGGTTGCGTAGTACAACAGATTGTCGGTGATGAGCATATAAATGCCCGTCTCTTTAGCGCCGTCTTTGTCGATCTTTACGGCACTGCCGTAGCCGTCCAGAGAAAGCACCGACCAGTCGGACGTGTTGACGTAATTCATCACGACGTCTTCGTTTTTGACGAAGAACGCTCTGTAAACCGAGTTATTGCTGGAAACGTAGCCGAACTGACCTTTCAGCGTTATGCTTCCGCCTGCGGAAGTAGAGTACGTGAAGGTGCAGTAGCCGTCTTTGAGAACGTATTCGACGTCGATTGCAACGTCGTTGGTCTCGTACTTCCCGGTCTCTTCGTTATAAGAGGTGACGCTGACGGTCAGTTTGCCGTAGCCGTCCATAAATATGGTCATTCCGCCGTTGGTGCGGTTGTTGAGAACGACGTATCCGCCGTATTCGTCGCCGCGCTTGGTGTATGCGTTGCCGCCTTTAAGATCGAAATAGCGGTATCCGTCTTCGGAAACAAAGACGATCTCGCCGTCGTCGCCGATATAGTAGTTACCTTCAACGACTTTTCCGTCGGCGTCGGTGTAGGTTGCCTGATAGCCGAAGCCGTCCACGAGCAGCTTGGTGCTGCCGTCGGTGTATTCGCCCTTGACTTCGCCGTTACGACGAGCGAAATAGATTTTATTAGACACTACGAGGCAAACGAACTCGAACGTGGTGTCTCCCGAACGGAAGCGGTAAATATCCACGCCGAACACGCTCTTTTCGCCGGTGGTGTCGGCAGTTCCGACAAGCTGCTTTACTTCGGCGCTCTCGCCCTCTCCGGAGAGATAGGAAAGCGTTGCGCCGCCCTTGCCGTCGAGAGAAATACGGTTATTCTTCGACGCGGTGCCGTCGGAAAGCATTTCGGTGGCGGTAAACGGCTCGAACGCGAGTTGTATAAACGAGTTGTTTTCCTCGTCCAGCTCGAAAAACAAATAGGACGTTTCGTATCTGCCCGTGTTTGCGTTGAGCTTCTTGATCGACAGAATGCTGTAGCCGTCGCCCGTATCGGCAAATACGCCGTATTCGTTTACGTCGCCTTTGACGTAGCGCGCAAATCCGCCCCAAACGGTCAGTCTTGCTTCGCCGTCGTCGTAAATTTTGGTCAGCGTTTCGACGTCGCCGCCCTCAAGCTTGTAGGACGACCAGTAGTTGACCTTGTACTGAGTGTTTTCGGTGTCCACCATAACGTCGGCGTATTCGAGGTACGCTACGTTGACGGTGGGATACATCCACAGCTTCTTTTCGCCGTTTTCGTCGGTGACGTAATAAGCGTAGCCCAGCAGGTTGCCTTCCTCGTCCCTGTCCTCCTCGATGGAAGAGAATCTATCGGCATAGGACTTGGTTGCGGTGTATCTGTACGAGCCTGCAGCCGAGCCTTTCGTTACCGTTCCGGACGAAACGGGCTCGTAGGTTTTGTTTGCGGTATAGCCGTAGAAGGTTGCCGCTCCGCTTGCGTTTTCGATAACGAGCAGAGGCGCTCTGTAAATAGCGTCGGACGCACTGTAATAATACTCGGCGTACTCGGCGTCCTTTTTCTCGAAGGTGTAATAAGTTTCGACCTTGGTGGCGCCGTCCTCGCCCTCCACTTCACGCGTGGAGCTTGTTACGAGGAATCTGTATCTGACGGACTGCTCTATCGCAGAGCTGTCGCCGTAGAAATCGACAACGTAGCCGAACACCGAATCGGAGACGCTGAAATAGCCGTCGTACGTCTCCGTGCCGTCGTTGTACTGCGCTTTGAACGCGCCGTCGGTAACCAGCGTCTGATTGCCCACGGTAATGGTTTTGTCGTACGTCTGATCGTAAATCGCATAGACAAGGTTACCGCCGTACGTGAATACCTTGAGCACGCCCGCGTTCTGCATTGCCTGAGTGCGCAGCGTCAGCACCGTTCTGTCTTCGTTAAACGTGTAGAAATAATTGACGTCCTGACGGTTGCCGCTCTGATCGTAAGCCGCAAGCGTTGCGATGCCGAAGCCGTCCAGCTTTAAGCCGTAGTATTCCTTGCGCAGAACGAGCAGATTGCCTTCGTATATGTAAGCGCGCAGAATGTCGCCCATGGCGATATCTTCCTCTTCGCGAACCTGGAAAACGTTTTCGGGCTCGTTGCTGACGGTGATTCTGCCTTTAATAAAGTGGATTATCTGTCCGGCTTTATCGCCCTCCTCAAAAACGGCGACGTACTGAGTTCCGTTGTCGAAGGAATAATAGCCGGTCGATCTGGACTTTTCTTTGTTGTTTTCGTCGTATTCTACGAACGTGATACCGTTGTATTCGTCGAAGAAAATAACGTTGTTTTTATTGACGCCGCCGGCAATCGTGTACGAGAACGCGGTTTCGCTTGCACGGGCTTTATCCGAGTAAACGAACGTCATATCGTCGTTAAGCTTGCCTTTTACCAGCGTTTTATCTTCTTTGTCGTGTATAAGCGAGAAAGTGCCCGCCTTGGAATTGTATTCCGCACGGAAGAACACTCCGTTTCTTTCAACGTATACCTCTTTCTTTTGTCCGAGCAAATACACCTTGTCTGCGCCGCCGAACATATCGGTGTACGCCTCCGTCCATACGGAGTAGTAGGTTGCGCTCGAAGTGGGAGCGAAAGCGTTTTTCGTTTCGCCTTCCGCTTTATTGTACAGACGGTCGAAGATATAGTTTGCGTAAACGGCTACCTTACCGCCCTTTTCGGTCGCCCAGCCCACCAGGCAATAGCCGTTTGCTTCGTACTCGGAGGGAATCTCCACCTCTTCGTATGCGGCGGCGACGATCTCTTTTCGTTGCTCTTCTTCTCCGGATACGGGGTTGGTCACGACGAACACGGATGTCACTTGCTTAAGGTCGAAATAACGGCTGAACGCGTTTTCGGACGCGTTTTCGGAAAGCACTCCGCTCGGTCTTGCGTTGGGATTTTCGACTTCCTCGTATCCGTCGAGTTCTATTTTTTCCGAATAGGTCGCACCGACGTAATCCGTTCCGTTTTCCGTCTTAAGCAGCTCGTAACCCGAGCCGTCCTTTGCGGGAACGTAAAGCGCAACCGTATACGCAACCTTATACTTAGCGGTAAGCGTCATATCGGAAGCTGCCGCGGCAGTCTCGGAAAGCGGTTCGTCGCCTTTGAACCACGCTCCGAAGGTCAGGTTCGCTTTGACGGGAACCAGATCCCTGACCGCGTCAAAGACGATTTCGCCCTCTTTGACGGTCAGCGACGAGGCGGAAAGCGCTCCGCCGTCGGCGTCAAGCGTGATCGTGTATAATTTTATCCACTTTGCGTAGAATTTCGCGTCGGCGGTGACGGTGATTTCGGTGATCGGGCTGCCGGAAAAATCGGCGGTGCCGTACCAGCCGGCAAATTCATATCCCTCTCTCGTCGGCGTGGGAAGCGTGTATTTGCTGCCTTCCGCCACCGATTCGGCTTGTATTGCCGACGAGCCGTTGGTTTCAAACGAGAGCGAGAATTTTTTGACGTCCTGTCCGCCGCAAGCCGCCCCGAGCACTGCCGTAGCAAGCGCGGTAACGGCAAACGCCGTTGTCAAAATAATCTTTTTGAACTTGTTCATTATATCTCTCCTGTTAAGTTGATTACTTATTCAATAACGCGTCGATAGCCGCGCGCGGGACGAACTCGTAAACGCCGGACAGCGGCATAAAATCATCGTCCCCGGACGGATCGGCAACGTTATCGGAGTCGTCCGGTTGTTCCGGTTCGGGCAGGTCTTCAACGATCTCTTTCCATACCGCGTAGAGCACCGTGCCTTCGGGTGCGGACAGCGCCTCCGACGCGGAATACTCCGCTTCCGTCGCGTCGGGCGTCGTGCTGAAGCCCACGCATTCGTAGCCTTTTTTGCCGGACGCGTTGATCGTGGCAAACGCCTCTTCGTAGTAAGCCTTGTCTTCTTCGTCGAATTTTTTCACAACCACGCGCGCGTTTTTCAGATTCTCCGGCGTTACGGTGAACGAAACGAGATAGCCCTCGGGCGAAAACTCACAGCCGTAGATTTCCGGCAGGAAGGACGAATTCCAGCCTTCCGTCCAGCCCTCGTCGGGACGAGCGCCCTCCACGAAAACAGTTGCGTTTCCGTCGGCGTAGAACGCGTTTTCCTTTATGTATCCGAGCGAGCCCTTGAGCATAACCGATTTAAGATCGGCTATGTTCGCAAAAGCGTACGCGCCTATCGTATTGACGTTTTCGGGAACGGTAACGCTTTCAAGACCGCTGCCGTAGAAGGCAAAGTCGCCTATTTCCGTTACTCCGCTTCCGATTTCGACTTCTTTAAGAAACCACGCGCCGTAGAACAGGCTTTTTTCAATAGTCTGCAACGAATCGGGAAGTTTTATTTCAGTCAGCGACGAATAACAGAACGCCGCGTATCCTATTTCTTTAACGCCCTCCTCGAACGTAATGCTCGACAAACCGCCTATTCCGATCACATCGGACGAGAAATTCGCAAACGCTTTTTTGCCTATCTTAACGACGTTTGCGGGAATGGTTATAGATTTGATTCTGCTTCCGAAGAACGTAAATTCTTTTATTTCGGTGACTTCGGAGGGAATGGTAAACTCCGTAAGGTTAACGCAATTACTGAACGCGTACGCGCCTATCGATTCGGTCGAATCGGGCAATTCCACGTACGCAAGCCGCGCGCAGTTGTAGAATGCCGATTTTCCCACGGAACGCAGTCTTTCCGGCGCGTTAAACCGGGTGAGATTATTACAATACGCGAACGCATAATCGGGTATATCGCGAACGTCGTCGCTCAGCGTTACGGTAGTGAGCATTTCGCAGCCCAGAAACGCGCCTTCTCCGATATATCTGACGTCTTCCATACCGGCGATAGTTCTCAATTTATTCTGGAAAAGGAAGGTATAATCGGCAATTCCCACGCAGGTAATTTTATCCTTTCCGTTCTCGGCAACGGTGAGATCGGCGGACGTTATCGACATCCAGGAACCGAAAATTTCGTCCTTTACGCCGTACATAACCGTTCCGACCGCCCATTTGCCGCAGAACACGACGTTGTTGGCGTTTTTCCACAGCAAGGTGTCGTAAAAAGCCATTCCGCCTATTTTTCTGACCGTGTCGGGCAACGTATCCTCGGGCGCGTATTTGTTATTGTCAAAGGAAACGCAACCGTAGAACGCGTATCTTTCTATTGTTTGCAGACTGTCGCCGAAGTCCACGTTATTGAGAATTTCGCACGACATAAACGCCGAAACGCCGATGGCTTTCACCTTGGGCATTATTACCTTGGTAAGATACGGGCAAGCGGCGAACGCCTGATTTCCCACTATTTCCACCGAGGAGGGCAGTCTTACTTCCGAAAGACGCTGGCACAATGCGAACACCGAGTCGGCAATCGCGAACGTGCCTTCCTTTATCTGCTCCGTCCCCAGCGAAATAACGTCGCGAAGGGGCGCTTTGTAGCTTACAAGCCAATTGTCGGCGTATACGTATTCACCGGAGGCGTTGTACAGTCCCGTTCTTTCAAACGCGCCGACGCCGACGTGCGCAACCGTTTCGGGAATTGATATTTCGCCCATAGCGGTATCGCCGTAGAAGCACGCCTCTCCGATGTCCTGCAATCCGTCGGGCAGAACTACGCCCGAAAGCTCGCTGCAAAAGCTGAATGCGTTTGATCCAAGCTTTTCAAGCGACGAATTCGCGGAAAAATTGATCTTTTTCAGTTTATCGCATCTGGAAAAAGCGTAATCGCCTATTTCGGTAACGCCCGCGCCGAAGTTAACGGTCTCCAAAGCTTTGCCGGAGCTGAACGCGCTGCCGGCGACGTATTTAACCGAATCCGGAAGGGTTATTTCCGTAATAAGAACGCTGCTTGCGAAAGCGTCCTCGCCTATCGTCTCCAGCCCTTCGTTAAGCGTGACTCTTCCAAGCGACGAGCAGAACGCGAAAGTCGAGTACTGAATGTCTTTTACTCCCGACGGAACGTTGATTTCCTTTAATGAATAGCAGGCGCGGAAAGCCGACTCGCCTATTTCGACCAGACTTTCCGGCAAAGTCACTTTTTCAAGCTTGGAGCAGGACGCGAAAGCGTTCTTACCTATCGATCTGACGTTGCTACCGAGAGTGACTTCGGTTATTTTAACGCTGTTACGGAAAGCCTGCGCGGCGATCTGCGTTACGGGTTTTCCGCGATAGAAGTCCTCTAGCACGATTGCGCCCGAAGCCTTGCCCACGCGGCTGATTTCGTATTCCGTGCCGCCGTTGATAAGCGCATACACACAGCCCGTTTCGTATTCCTTGTGAAACTCGTATGCTTCGGACCAGTCGGAATCGCTTGCGCCTTTGGTTTTTCCCAGCGCCTTTATCTTAATTATATAGTCGCCCTCGCTCAGCGTGAATTTGTTGCTGTTGCCAAGATCCACCGACGTTCTTCTCGATTCGAAGCTGTAAGTGTTGACCTGCTGCTCCTCTTTAATAAGCTCGATAAGATTGTCGCCGTTTTTTGAGCTTATTTCCACGGTATAAATGGACGCGCCGTCAACCGTCGACCAAGAAAGTTCGTTTTCCAGATCGACGAATACGTCTTCCGGCGCGGAAAGAGTGCCGTTGCAAGCCGCGAACAGCGACAAGAGCGCGCACGATATTATTATTAAACAAATTTTCCTGACGGATTTCATTTATTCTCCTTTTGAACCGACGGCGCCGCCGTTATCGGCACGCGCCTTCGGTTTCGGTAAGCGATCTTTATTTGCCTTTCTTTTTCTCTTTGTATTCGCGAATAAGCTCGTGCGGCCACTTGAACTTGAACTTGCGCACCGCTATATCCAGAAGGAACAGGATCAATGCGATGATTATGAACAAATATCTGGGATCGAACACGCGGTTGAACGAAATTACAATCTCGTCGAAAATTTCCACGGGATCGTCGTTGTCCGCGACTATCGAGCCTTTGCCCTTGGCTGCTATGTCCGCCATAACTTCGCGAAGCTCTTCCTCGTCGTAATTTTGGGACATATCGTATTCCGCGGAATACGCGAACGCCTTGAACGCCTCGGTTTCGGCTTTTTCCACCACTTCTCCGGAAGCGCTCAGTCTTTTTGCCACTATTTTATACAGTCCGGTTTCCTTTACCGCGAAGGTACAGCGCGAATAGCCCGTTTCCTCGCTTAACGCGGACGGAACGAAACATTCGCTGTCCGGGGAATATTCGGATTCGGAGTTCAGCGAAACCGATTTGCCCGAATCGATTTTAATAACGTCCGCCACTATTTTTTCGCCTTCGCCCAAGCCGGGGCAGAACACCGAAAGCTTGTTGTACACGTTTTCTTCCGTGATTTTAAGCGAAAGCCCGGTGGAGCGGATGTTTTCCGTGGGCATCAGATTGTCCACGACGTTTTTTATAAAACGAATACCGTTTTCATCGGTCATAAATTCCGTAGACCACTGTGTATTTTGCAGGTCGCACATAAAGCTGCCGACCTTGCCCTTACCCAAGGTCCACTCGGCGTATATCGGAACGTCGTAATCGCCCGCGAGATACAGTTCGGAGGTCTGGCGCTTTTTAACGCCGTAGAAACCGCCCAGCTTTACGGTCATACGCGATTTTTCCTCTTCTTCGCCGCTTGCCACGCCGTTGAATACCGGCGACATCTTTTTCTTTATGATCGGCTTGAACGGCTCTTTGCTGATCGACTGCAAAGACGGAGAAGTAAGATCGTTACGCATGGTAAGCGTGATGGTTGACGGATCGTCCACGACGTAGCAACCGCCGCCGCCCGTGCCGTCCTCGTTTTTACCTGCGTTGACTATCGTTTTCATATTCTCGATGCCGGTTTTGTTTCCGCTGTCGTCCAAAACTACGACCGACAAAGTAAGATTGTTTTCCTTGTGAGCGGTGGAGACTTGCTTGCAAACCTCATCCACCTGATCCTTTCCGATAAAACCGTCGGTGACGATGACTATGTGGCGTTTGTCCACCTCGGAAAGCGTGGATAGCGCGCCGATTGCACGCTTTATCGCTCCCAGGAAGGACGTTCCGCCTGCCGCCACCTGAACCTTGTTTATGGCGTTCATAATCTCGTCCTTTCTCGTAACGGGGATCGGATCGAGCAGAGAACGGTAGTCGTTGTCAAGCGTCATAATGCCGATATAGTTGGCAAGTCCGGTCTTGTCGGTTTCGTCGTAGATCGCGTTATAGCAGGAAACGGCGCCCGCTCTTGCGGCTTCCAGCTTGGATCCTGCCATAGAGCCCGAACGGTCGATTATGACCATAACGCCGATAGGAGGCGTGTAATCCTCAACCGCGATGACGGGCAGCAATTCCTGAAGCTCGCTTTCCGCCAAATCTTCTTCCGAATACGCGTGCGCTTCTCCGTTGTCGTCGTCGCCGCCTACGGTGAGAATACCGCCGCCGTATTCGTAAACGAAGCTTTTCAGGTTTTCCACCATAACGGATTTATCTTTTTTCTTGTTTAACGGGAGATTGGGATTCGCCGCAAAATCGGTAAGATCGGCGTTGGAAATATTATTGAGGATAACCTGATCGTATTCGCGCAGTTCTTCCACGGTTGCGGGAAGCGCGTCGGTGTACACGTCGAGGCACTTGACCTCGTATCCTTCCTCTTCTCCTGCTCCGAGCAGCTTGCTAAGCTCCTCGGATTGCCCTTTTTTGCTTTCCAGAATGAGAACTTTATTGAATTTTTCGATATAGATGTAACTTAAATATTCGCTGTTGACCTTGATCTGATCTCCGCCGTCAACCACAACGGATACTTTAAGCTCGTGCAAGCCCTCGTCCGCGAAAGTGTGACGAATAATAAGCGACTGTTCGCCTCTCGTCACGTTGACGTTCGACAATTCGTTGTCGGTATCGAGAACGCCGTTGTCGAACAATCTGACGGTTGCGTTCTGCAGGGGCTCGGTCGCGAATAAGGTGACCGTGAAGGACGTCTCCTCTCCCGCTTTGACGTTATATTCGGGGCGGTCGACCGCAGAAACCTGCACGTCCGAGCCTTTGAACTCGGAAGAGACGAACACGGTGTTGACCGTCGTGCCCTGAGCGGACAGCGTTCTTGCCACGTCCGACGCCTTTTTATCGGTTTGTTTTCCGTCGGAAATAAGCACGATCCTGGAAGATTCGGGCCGATTAAAGCAATTTCTGGCAAAAACGAGCGCGGACGCAACGTCGGTTGCGGTAACGTCGGGCAAATCCGCCGTAAGATACGCGTCGTAAATGCCGTCTATATCGGTCGTGAGCGGTACGGCGTATTTCTGATTGAGGCCGAAGGTCACCACGCCCACCTTCAGGTTGTTGTTTCTGCTGTAGGCAAGCACCGATTCGACCGCTCTGTTGCGGTCGTCCGCAGAGTTCTCCTGCGAGTCGGACATATCGACGACCAGCATTATTTCGTTATTGTTGTTGGGTATTTCGTACGTAAACTTTATGTCCGCAAGCACGGCGGTGGCAAGCACCATCACTATGCAGTGCAGGACGATGGAGACGATACGGTTTCTGCTGCGTCTGCGTTTTTCCGGCAGTCTGAAATACGGTATGAAAACCAACAAAAAAGCCGGTATGAGCAAAAGCAGCAGCCAGGGGTATGCAATGTTAATCGAGCAATTTGACATAAGCCGCTCCTCCTCACATATTGTCGCGCAGCTGCAGTATCCACTCTATAAAGAGCAGAGCAACCAGCGCTGCGGCAACGTAAACCAGAAGGTCCTTAAAGAAATCGTACTTTTCCGTTTTTCCGAACGGATCGTATACGGTTTCTTCCACCGCCGAGATATTACTCTCCGCGGCGGGCGTTTTTACGTATATCTGAATGTCGTCCACGTCTTTTCCGAGGAAGCCTTTTTGCGAAATATTATACGTTCCGGGCGTGTTAAGACGAATTTTTGCCGGGAAGGTACTGAAGGTAGTTCCCTCGTCGTCGTCAGCCGAAATCTGCCTGACGTTGAGTTCGTTTCCCTGACTGTTTACCGTAATCTCCGAATACACTTCAAAGAAGTTGCCGGTGACCGTGGGCGGCAGGAAAAATTCTATCATGTTGTTGAACATCAACGGGAAGGACGACAACAGCGGAAAATTGGAGAAGTGCACGCTGAAGCCCATAACGAACACCTTGGTGTCTATTTCGTTCCTGTAGAGTATTACGGGATCGTCGCCGACCGACGCGATGACCGTGTAGTCGTCGTATCTGTCGAACACCTGATAACGCGTTACTTCTATCGCGGGAACGGAAATGTTTTTAAATAGCGGACTTCTGCCGTCGTCAAGCACGTTCTCGGTAAGCGCGACGGGAATTTTGTTCAGGTCGCGTACTCCGCGTAACGTAAATCCGCTTCTTTCGGGCGCGCCCAAAGGATCAAGCAGCACTACGACGCCGTCGTCGGGCATCTGAACGGGCACGGAGTGCTCGAAGATATACATATCGTACCCTTTGAACTCGTCGGCTTGCTCGTCCAGTTCGATGTTGTACACGTCGGCGTACTTCTTTCTGAGCGCAAGAAGAGCGCTGGTGACGAATTTATTCTGCGAGTTGCCGTCCTGAGCGCTGTAATACATTATTTTTACGGTAGGCTTAACGCCGCCGTAAACGTTGAAATTGTCGTCTGCGGAATAGTTGTCTTCAAGATATTGTCCGTCTTCCTGCAAATATACCAGAATGGACTCGTAAGAATAGAATCCGTACTGCGTTCCGACGCCGAACGTTTTACCGTCTGCCGACTCGCCGGCGTTTTCCTCTCCGACGAAGGTGCTGAAAATTACCGTAGTGGTTTCTTCCGAGCATCTTACTTCCTTCGCCTCGAAGTCCAGACGTGCTCCGACGGGATTTGCCGTGCTTTTGTTTGCGCCGTTTACCACCACTTTTACGTCCAGAGCAGCGTCTCTGTCGTAGGACGCAACGTCAACGTAAAGAGTGTAGTAACCGCTTTCAAAAGTTGTGTAGGCGCTGAGAATAGCCGCGTTCCATTCGCCCGGCATTTTCACGTCCAGGACTCTGACGTTGGCGGGAAGCGCCTCGTACTGCTTATCGGTATAGATATAAATAAGCGTTTTGGGATTTTCCGAAACGACTTCTTCGCAAAGCTCGAGAGCGGCGTCGATATCGCCGTTGCCATACGAGCAATAGACGGGATCGTAGCTTTCCGTCGTCTTCAACTGATCGAAGCTGCTCTGAACGGAGGATATTTCTCCGAGCGACGCGCGTTTATTCAGATATGCGGGCTTATCGTTTGCGAGAATAAGCGAAACGGTGCCGTTTTCGCGCAAGATCTTATCTGCCGTCTCGGACGCGTTTTCCACTGCACGCATATAGCGCGTCTGATCGTCGGAGGTGGTGCGCATACTTGCGGACGCGTCGATGATCATAATTACTTCGCCCTCCATCGGCTGCTGACGCAGTATCTGCGAGGGCGTTGCGAGAATAAGCGCGCACGCCGTAATCGCAAGGATCTGGCAGATAATAAGCAAAATATCCCTCAGCCTGCTGGTGGGAATTCTTTTCTTTTTATATCTGAGACTCAGTTTCCAGATATACGTACTGGAAATATATTTTTGCTGATAATTGGGCTTTATTATGTAAATTATTATAAGGATAATTATTCCGATCAATCCTAAAAGCCCAAGAGGCGTTAAGATTGTCATTCCATAATACCTGCCTTTAATAATTCACCGAATAATTCTCTTTCAATGGGTTTATCCGTCTGAACCGTAATAAATTCGACGCTGCGCTTTTTGCAGTATTCGGCAATACCGGCGCGGTAGTCTTTAAGCGCCTGCTCGTACGCCGCCTGCATACTTCTCGTAATGCGAATACGCATATTTTTGGAATCGGACACGTCGACGGATTCGGAATCGATAAGATTAACTCTGCCGTCGTACGCGGGATCGATCTCGTCGGGCGACAAAACCTGCACGAGCATAACCTGTCTGCGCTTGTAGCACAGATAGTCCACCGCTTTTTTCCAGTTGCTGTCGGTTAAAAAGTCGGAAACGATAACCGACAAGCCGTTGTTCGTTCCGGAATCGTTGCAACCGGTAACACAGGCGTTGATATCCACTTCGTCCTCGAAGGTTACGTCCTGCAACTGTCCGATAGCGCGGAAAAACGCCTGCTTTCCGATGATATTTCCAAACGGATTTTCCGATTTGTTGCCTTTCATAAGGTTGAAAGACAGTTTATCCATATTATGAACGGCGAGAAAACCGAGCGCGGCGGCGGTTGCGAGCGCATACGCGCCTTTACCGGTTGCCGCATTTCCCATAGACGCAGAGCAGTCCAGAAAAACCTGGATCTGCATCTGTCGTTCGTCCGTAAACAACTTTAAAAAG